>CAVOCL010000209.1:0-4357 GCA_963694185.1 Dehalococcoidia bacterium | reverse complement strand
TATTTGCGGCTCGATTCCTTGACGCCAACGAATAACGCGGGCGATCGCCGCTGATATGTGAAGGGCGCCCCGATCACTTCATTAACCACGAATGCCGACGAGTACGAGTTGTACTTCGTCGGCATTCTATTTTCTACAGGTGAATACACCACGAGTCTGGAGTGCTCCAAGTCGTTATTGACTAGGCTCCTCCCCAATGAAAAGGCGCCCTGAACGCCTAATCAAAACACACCACTGGTGTGAACTCCTAGCCCAGCTTGTCATTCTTGTGGGCTGCAACGAACGCCCGTGCCTCGCCCATCATCAATTCCGCGATACCGATTCCGTTTGTCAGATCGGCACCGGCAGTTTTGCCCGCAGCACGCGCACGAGTCTCTACGTCGAGCGTCGCGGCAATACGGTCAGGGTGGTCCGGCTCACCTGGGTGCCCCAGCGACTGTGCGAAATCGTGAGGACCGCCGGTAACCCCAGTTAGCCCTGGAACCGCCAGAATATCGTGAAGATTGTCCCACGCCTTTTTGTCTTCGATTTGGGCCACAACGATCATGTTGGCGTTCGACCACTTTGCGAATCCGAGCTTCCCGCCGTACTTCTCATCAAGAAGCGTCTGGTCGTTGAATTCTGTTCCACGGCCACCACCCCATGAACGCTTGCCTTCTATCGGGAAAAGACACGCATCCGCGAGTGCCTGTGCCTCGACGCCGGAGTTTATGTGCGGGCCAGTAACGCCTTGAATGCCACGATCGAGATACAGGTTGATCTGGTAGGCGGCGTTATCGGGAACACGGGCGATTACCGACATGCCGTAGCCGTTCGCAGTCCGGCAAATATCATCGATCGCCTCTTCAGGAAATCCACCGTGTTCACCATCGATAGTGATGGCGTCGAAACCAACATGCGCAGCCATCTCGATCATGTACAGCGCCGGGTGCGCCAGTGCGAACACCGTCGCCTTCCGACCTGCCTTGTTCGCAACAAGTATCGAATTCTCAATCATTTTTAATTCCTTTGACCGGCCTGTCGGCTGGATGATTTTCCCTGTTTGTAGTTTCGTCCTCGGTTGGATGTTGTTCGTTCTGTCACATAATGCATGATCGGCACGCCGTATCCACAGCTCGTAACCGTTCGCTCAACCGTTATATCCACAACCTGTCGAGCCGTAAGTGCGATCTCATCGGAACCCTGTGCCGTTACCGAATCCTGGACGCCGGCATCGTCAAGAGACCGAATAGTCGCTTTCCCGAACAATCTGACAATCGCGGCATCATCAGTGGAGAACGAACAAACCATCAGTGTGATCGGCCCGCCAGAATCAGCGTGCCTCGCCGTTTCGTTTCCACTTCCGCTGTAGTCGAGATACATCACGCGGTTCGAATCGATCATGTGCAGTGGTACACCGGCCTTTGGCGAGACGTTTACTGATCCCTCGCCATTTGGACCAGGCGAATTATCGCTCGCAGTGCTAGCCACGAAAAACAAAGGCGACTGGAGTATTAGCTCGCCTTGCTCGGGTGTTATTTCGTTGTAGTAAGTCACCATATGTAAAACGTGCCCTCCGGCACTTAGATACCTCTTACGGTTCCGCCTGCCGATGTCGTTTTCATCAGTGCCGGGTGAGCCGCTATTTCCGCCTCATTGAAATCAAGCCCTAGTCCAGGTGCATCAGAAAGCTCAACGTAGCCGTCCACCTGCCGTGGGAACCCGTCCAAGACGGTGAAATAGTGCTCCGTGTAGAACTCGGCGTGATACTCCTGAATCTCGAAATTGATGATCGATGCGTCCAGATGCATCTCCGCCATCGCCCCAACTGGCGAACACACATTGTGCGGCGCCATTGTGATGTGTTTTGCTTCTGCGATGATTGCAATCTTCTTCAGCTCGGTAATCCCGCCAGCGTTTGCGATATCGGGCTGCAAAACGTCGGCAGCATGGCGATCGACAATCTCGGCGAACGGGAACTTTGTGTAAAGCCGTTCACCTGTTGCGATCGGAATGTTCACCTTGTTGCGTACTTCAAGCAGCTCCGAAACCCTCTCCTGCGAAACCGGCTCTTCATAGAACAGCGGGAAGTACTGCTCCATTCGCAGGCCAATCTGAATCGCGTTCATCACATCCCACTTGGCGTGGGCCTCAAGCAAGATATCGACATAAGGGCCAACAGCTTTTCGAACAGCTGCCACCCGGTCTTCGGCCAGCTGGAGTTCTTTGAGCGAAATCTTGTAGTAGTTGTGCTGCCCGAACGGATCGAACTTGAGCGCCGTGTAGCCCATGCCGGTAACGATCTTCGCTTCCTCGGCGTTTTGCTCGGCGGTTCCCGGATTCGAGTACCAGCCGTTCGCATAAACCCGAATGCTTCGTCGATGTGCCCCGCCCAGCAACTTCCACACAGGCTGGCCCAGAATTTTGCCCTTCAAATCCCAGAGAGCAATGTCGATTCCCGAAATAGCAGTCGATGCGATTCGACCGCCTCTCGCCTGAAAATCCTGATAAAGATTCGTCCAGTGCACTTCCGATTCGAGCGGGTCCTTGCCAACGAGGTGCTTTTCCACCATCCGCTCGATCATCATCATCACAAGATCGTCATCTTGCATCGGTGAAGCATCGCCAATTCCGTAAACGTTCGGATCGTCGGTATTCAGCTTCACAAGCAGCCAGTTTCGTTGGGCGTTGTGGTGGTTTGCCGAAAATTGCCTGAACT
This sequence comes from Dehalococcoidia bacterium, assembly GCA_963694185.1. Taxonomy (GTDB): domain Bacteria; phylum Chloroflexota; class Dehalococcoidia; order Lucifugimonadales; family Lucifugimonadaceae; genus Lucifugimonas. Next base: position 1,659 of record CAVOCL010000209.1, on the reverse strand, counting down.
CAACACTGGTTATTGCTGGCATATCTACTCGGTTCTCGTTTTGTGGGTTTGTGCGCTACGGGCAGCGATTGAACTTACGTTCGCGGCGGGAGTATACGCCGGTTGCGTGCCGCCGGTTGCGTGCCGATGTTGCCCAACGAATGCACCGAAACGGTTGACCCACCCGATTATGTTGACGCTATGATGCGGGTCGTTCTGATGTTTCTACTGTAAAACCCGGGACTCCCGGCGGGACTCCCTGCTGGCAGTTCGAAAGGCTAAACAATTTTGACTCGTACTATTCGCTTATGGGCGCTATCCGACGTGCACGTTGGAACCGAGATCAAGTTCGGCCGACGTTCGCTGGAAGAATCGATCCAACACGCCGAAGCGTGGCCAAATGGACCCGGCCAGACCGGCGGATTCGATATCGCCGTGAATCTAGGTGACTTCTCAGGATCACAACTTCCTCCCGACGATGAAGAGGGCGAACTGGTCGTTTCGCAGTACGCATCTGCAAAGCATCACGGCCGCGAGCATTTCTACGATGTGATCGGCAACCACGATGCGTCTGGCGTCGACGAGCCGACGCAGTGGTGGTTCAAGAAATGGATCGACCCAACGGGCGAAAGCACCGAGTTCTCAGGCATCGACAACGCAAAGCGACCCTACCCAACGACCGGTACTTGGGAGAATTATTCGTTCGAAGTGGGCAACGTAGTTTTCCTGATGCTCGCCGATCGTAACGACAACGGACCGCCGATCGGGCGTGGTGAGTTTGGCGGCTACCCGGCAGGTGCGATTTCCGAAGAAACGTTCCAATGGTGGAAGCAAAAAGTAGAAGAAAACAAAGACAAAATCGTGATCACTACCCATCACTTGATGATCAAGGAAACGACCGTCGCTTCCGGCTTAAACGAAGGCTGTGACGAGGGATATCACGGTCGGATGCCAGACGGCGGAGCCCCTGGATCATCGTTTATTTACTGGGTTGGCGGGCAAAAGGATTCTGGCCGCATCGAGAACTACTTAGCCGAGAACGAACCGGCTATCGATATGTGGCTCGGCGCGCACACTCACACCCATCCCGACGACACGACCGGCGGTCGATCGCACGTCGAACAGAAGTGGGGCGCCAACTTCATTAACGTCTCGGCGATCACCCGCTACCACGGCAAGCGAAACTCGATTCCGATGAGCCGCCTGTTCACCTTCACCGAAGGCTCGAACGAAGTACGAGTCCAGTGCTATCTACACACCGATCAGTACGCCGATCAAGGCTGGTACGAACCGTCAGAACGAACCATAAAGCTACGACACAACTTCGAGATGCCCGAAGTGCCATAGGCACGTTTTCTTTTGGAGTTAAATCATTGAAACCTCAGTCACCGACCGTAATCGGAACCTCGCCCCCACTATGAAAACTATCCAACAACTCTTTGATCTCACAGGCCGCACCGCAATCGTAACCGGCGGCGGAACCCATCTCGGCACAGCCTTCACCGAGGCACTCTGCGATCTCGGTGCAAAGGTCTACATCGCATCACGACGAGCCGAACTCTGCGAACAAGTAGCCGAAACACTGCGAGGGCGGGGCATGGACGTTGTCGGACTCGGTTGCGACGTAACAAACGAAGCGCAAGTGGATGCTTTAGTCGAGCGTGCCATGAACGACACAGG
>CAVOCL010000208.1:0-4398 GCA_963694185.1 Dehalococcoidia bacterium | reverse complement strand
ACCGCCTCGTCTCGAAGTAGTTTCGCACCAGATGAAGCGACCATCACGGGATCGACAACCAGGGTCTGCCAGTCGTGTTCCCGGGACTTTTCAGCCACTAAACGAACGATTTCGGGTGAGGACAGCATTCCTGTTTTGATAGCCACTGGCTGCATATCCACGACCACAGCGTCGATCTGTGCGGCGATCACGTCGAGATCGATTTCTTGTACAGCCGTGACGCCCATCGTGTTTTGCGCGGTGACAGCGGTAATCGCCGATGTGCCGTGAACGGCGTGGGCGGCGAACGTTTTCAGATCGGCCTGAATTCCCGCTCCACCACCGGAATCACTACCTGCAATTGTTAGCACAACGGGCGTCACCCGCCCTTCGGTTACTGCCATGATTCACCTTCATATGACATGTCCCAAAAGGCCACTTCGTAGCGCAGCGCCTGCTCGAATATCGCTTCCAACTTTGGAATTTCGTTGGGCTCTGCGTCGTCGATGACTGATGTTAGGTAGCGAACAATTGGGCCGAGGGCTTCGTCGGTGTGTAGGTCGATCCAGCCTTGATAGAAGCCGTCAAGTGGCGATCCGCTTGCCACAGGATTAGCACCATCATCACGAAGTCGATCGCCCCATGCCAGATACACGCCCTCGGTTGCCAGCATCGCCATACACACTTCCTTGAACGAACCTTCGTACGCAAGTCGCACCAGAAAATTGCCGAACGCTGCCGTGGTTGGAAGCGCTTCAGCGTTCAGGTACTCCGATTCGGGAACATCGAGCGTCTTGAACGCATCGATAAACAGTGCGTCTTCCGCACCGAGAATGGCGTTCAGGAACTCTTCGATGGGCCGGGCGGCCTTGTTGTCGGGTGCCTTGGCGACTGCGATTCCGGCCATCTTTACGAGGTCGTTGATGAATATGTAATCCTGCACAAAGTAGCGTGCGAATCGCTCACGACTCAGCGTGCCATCGCCTAGTGCAGTGATGAACTGGTGATCGATCGCAGCTTTCCAGAGCGATGAATATTTATCTTTGAGTTGCGCAGTAACGCCCAAAAAACGTGTTCCTGTTCGGCAAAATGGCCGTTCAATCGTTGAGTCTGATCTGGACAGACCCGTCGGGGCAACTAGAATACCGCCCGTCGGCCACTAAAGTCCGGCCGCTAGACGGGATTTCATTGGGCACATTCCGGTTCTAGAAAATAAACAGCCACTAGCTGCTGCGACGGCGGCGGGAGAAATCGAATGAGCGATAGCGATATTCGGGCGCTTGTGTTCGATGTGTTCGGCACGGTTGTCGATTGGCGCACTTCGATTTCTCGTCAGGCGCAACGGTTCGGTTCAAAGCATGGGATTGAAGCCGATTGGAACCAGTTCGCCGACGATTGGCGCGCCGGGTACGGGGCGGGAATGGCGAAGGTGAATTCGGGCGAGGTTGAGTGGAAGATCGTCGACCAGATCCACCGCGAACGACTCGATGTGCTGCTGGAACAGTACGGATTTCCCGAGATCGACGAGGATGAACTGGTTGAGTTCAACAAGTCGTGGCATCGGTTAGACGGCTGGCCCGATTCGACAGGGGGGCTTACAAGACTGAAGTCGAAATACATCATCGCGTCGCTATCGAATGGCAACATTGCGTTGCTAACCAACATGGCGAAGTATGCGAATCTGCCGTGGGACGCTGTGCTTTCAGCCGAATTGGCCGGTAAGTACAAGAAGCATCCACGGGCGTATCAGAAGACTGCCGAGCTACTGGGGCTTGAGTACGATCAGGTGATGCTGGTTGCGGCGCATAATGGCGATCTGCGGGGAGCGATCAACGCTGGGCTGGGGGCGGCATTGGTGACGCGTCCCGACGAGTACGGTGGAGCGAAAGCACCCGATCTTGAGCCAGAACCCGACTTCGACTACTTCGCAAAAGATTTCAACGACCTGGCCGACCAGCTAGGGTGCGATTAAGGGGCACACCCTAAAGCGCACGAATCCTTCAATATAGCCAACAACCTCTCAAGCTGAAAGAAAAAAGAAAGAAAAACAATGGTTTGGAACTTTGAGAATGCGGCGCCGGTTATCGGCTCGATCACCGAGGGCAACGCCTGGGATGGCGAGCGGATGTTGTATTCCAACATCGCCATGAACCGCATCATGTCTTACGATCCTGAGACAGGGTTGGTTGAGACCTGGCGGGAAGATACCGAGGGCACGAACGGACTCAACTTCGATAGCGAGGGTCGGCTTTTCGGCTGCTCCGGCGACGGGCGGGCTATCGTTCGGTTCGACCCAAACGGTGCAACCGTGACGATTGCTGATCGGTTGGATGGCCGACGTCTCAACTCACCAAACGACCTTGCTATTACACCGTCGGGATCGATCTACTTCTCCGACCGGATTGGCGATGTGAACCCCGACGTTGGGATCGGTTTTTCAGCGATCATTTCCGCTGAGCCACAAGAAGACGGCACATACAAAACCGTTCGCCGTACGTTTGATACTTCGATGCCGAACGGTCTGATTTTCTCTAGCGATTACAAGATTCTGTACGTAGCCCAGAGCGACTATCGCGCCAGCGAGAAGCGGGAGCTCCGGGCGTATCCGGTCAACGACGACGGATCGCTTGGCGAGTACGAAGTGCTTCACGATTTCGGGCCGCACAGAGGCATCGACGGCATGACGCTGTCGAGCGAAGGCAACATCGTCGCCTGCACCGGCTGGGAGATATCTGGCCCCGGGGGAAACGTGATCGTTTTTGATCCAAAGGGCCGAATCATCGAGACTCATCCGACCCTCGCCAACCGCCCAACCAACTGCACGTTCGTCGGCGAAGACCTCTACGTAACGTCAATCGGCGGTCACCTGCTCGTGGCAAAAAACACCGGTATGACCGGCCATTTGCTGTGGCCGAGCAAATGAATGTCTAGCGAGGTACATATGGCAATTGATTGGGAAATTGAACTAAGTAAACCTCTTTTTCAGGCAAGCCCTGAAGAAATCACTAGAGATTCGAAAATTGCCAGCGCAACTCCTTGGTACTCTGGCGACTGGACATATGCGATTGGATATCGGACTGCCGCTGACACGTTGATTGATCAATTTGGGCAAGGATTTCCCTATTACTGGCAAACGCACATCTATCCAATTTGCTTCCTCTATCGCCACTCCATTGAGGTCGCACTTAAACATCTAATCAATATGCTGATCGACTTCAGCGATATCAAAGCTACTAAACAATTAAAAGCATTATTAGCCAACAAACACTCGCTCTTGGAACTATGGGATGCGTATTCGATCGAGGCTGATCGTGTTAGTCAGGATGAAGTTAAGGAAGAGCAACGGTTAAAACAATTGATGCGAGAACGCATGTCAGAGTTTGAAGATATCGATCCTTATTCCTTCAATTTCAGGTATGCGACCATAAGGTCAACCAATATTCTGTCCGTCAAAGACGGGTGGAAAGTGGACCTGGAAAACTTAAAAGATCGCATGAATATCATTTGGAAGTATCTCGATGGCTCATTCTCATGGGCTGACCATCTTCTTGAGGAAAAGTGGAACGTAAAAAAATCGTAGTTCCGCAGGCAAATGTTCGTCTAGTTAAACCAATAGAGTTGCATTCTTGACTCTGCGACGCTACTCATCCACTTCACCGAAAGAAAAAATATGTCCGATTGGAAATGGACCCAGATTGCTAATCACGACACGCTGACCGAAGGGCCGGTGTGGGACGGTTCGGGTTTGCTTTACAACGAGTGCTCGGCGAATACAACGTTCAGGTGGGATCCGAAAACCGGCGAGAGCTCGGTTTGGCGAGAGAACACCGGCGCAGCGAACGGACAAACGTTCGATCGGCAGGGTCAGCTGTTCGTTTGCGAAGGCGATGCTCACCGGGTGACGAAAGTGGACACATCGGAACCGAACGCCGAGCCTCTCATCATCAGCGATTCGTTCAAAGGCGATGGCCTCAACTGGCCGAACGATGTTGCGGTCGACTCGCAGGGACGGGTTTATTTCACCGACCCGAACTACTCGTCGAATCCGAATAACATGGAGCAAGAATCGGTCTACATGACCGAGCATACGTTCGGCGGCAACTGGAATACGCTCAGGGTGACTTTCGACACGCTAAAGCCAAACGGCGTGTTGTTCTCGATCGATCAGAAAACGTTGTTTGTAGCTGACACACCGACCACAGCTGAAGAGCCAAAACGTCTTCTCGCTTATCCCGTTAACGATGATGGCACGCTGGGCGATCATCAGGTGCTGCACGACTTCGGCACAGGACGCAGCATCGACGGCATGACGTTGACGTCGGCCGGGACAATTCTGGCATCGGCGGGATCTTCATCTGGGGGGCCGGGTCCGATGATTTACGAGTTCGAAACGTCGGGCCGTGTTGTTCGCACACACCC
>CAVOCL010000207.1:0-4411 GCA_963694185.1 Dehalococcoidia bacterium | reverse complement strand
AACGTATGGGCGCATGCCGGCTACTGCGTCAGCGAATCTGATGGCAGATGAAGGGTTCAGCCGTCCGTGGCATTCGATTAGCAGCTCGACATCGGGCCCGACAGCTTCGCGTACCGCGTAGACCTTAACTATGGAGTCGGCTTCGGCTTCTGCCGACGGGAACAGCCCCGTGTGGCCGAACGGATCGCCTTTGAGTGCTGTTAGGCCGGTAGCGGTTTCTCTGAGGGCGTGGGCTACGCAATCTTCGGGTGTGTCACCATCGAACCTGCCGTATGTCCAGATCTTCTCACGCATCTGGCCGCCGATAAGCTCCCAAACGGGAGTGTTGAACGCCTTGCCCTTGATGTCCCACAGAGCGATTTCGATACCGCTGATGGCGGCCATCTGGATAACTCCTCCTCGTACGTTGTGGTAGAGGTGGTAGAGCTCCTGCCAGTGCTGCTCGATGCGGAACGGGTCCTTGCCAACCAGCGTTGCGCCGATTTCATCGACCATTGCGGTTACGGCGAGCGGGCCGCATGTGGCCTCGCCCCACCCGACGAGTCCTTCATCGGTTGAGATTTTCACGTAGACGTAGTTGCGCCTGTTTCCCCTCATGTCAGTTTCTGGTGCGGCACTGGCGATTGCTTTGACTTCGGTGATTTTCATAGTGAGGGTGAATCTGATTTCTAGGCTGTGGTGCGTCTATGGGGCATGGCGTGAGACAGTAGTTATCAGGTTCGCCCGAAGCCAGCAAGCCCCTACAGACGCCCGAAACCCATCTCTAATTCGGATGGTGAGATGGGTTTGAGCCCCGGAGGTGCAGTGCGGGAAGATGCTGCGTTGCGTTGCCTCTGGGTATTGGTTTGTTTTGGGCCTGCCCCTATTTATCTTCGAAACCGTCCTTGAGCGCGAAGTCAGTAGTGCATGAGAATCCGCCGTCTTGATACCAGACGCCTTCATACTTGCCCCAGGAGCGAGAGATGTTGTCAGACACAAAATCGTCGTAGTTGTACATTTCGAATTTTGCGACTGCTACTGCATCGCCGTGGATCGTTACCTCTACGTTCCGGGCGTTGTACCCGGCAGTTGTGAATCCGGAAATGAAGTAACCAAAATCACCGCCGAGTTCTTCCCACATGTGCTTGATTACGGCCTCTTTTGGCGGATTCAAGAATTTTGGATGACAGAGTTCCGAAAACCCGTTCCAGTCGGAGTTGTTGAGTGCCCGAACCTGCTTTTCAAGCACGTTTAGAACCTCTTCTTCGTCTGATCCCGCCTCCGGCTGTTCTTTTGGTGTCACCGCTATTTCAGGCGGACCGGCAATGGGCGTGGCAGTGGAAATGACGTTTTCGTCGCTCAGAAGACTGCTTTCACTTTCGAGCGTTGGCGGACTTGCACCGTTCGATGATGATGAGCCAGTCGATCCGCCGGTTTTACTACTCGCTGGTTCGTCGTCGGTTGCGCAGGCTGCCAATGCCAAAGCCAGCGCTGTAATCAGGATCAGACCGAGCCCGATTCTGTTCGTAAACAAACGTATCTTGATACTCACGATGCACCTCGCTATAGGCTGCGATTAAAGTTCGCAGCGGATATCTACAGGTTGGTGTGTGAGCGACTGATGGTCATCGTTGAAGGTGATGATTAATTGGTGACAAATGACTGACAGCTGTGACAGTTACGCAGACGGCAGCGTGCTTGACGGGTGATCGCTAGTCCGGAGCGAGTGAAGCATTAGAGGTGCGAGGAACGATCTGGTTTTCTGCCGCATAGGCCGCAGCTTCAGTACGATTTGCAGTTCCGGTTTTGGCCAAAATGTTTGCGACGTGGGTTGCGACGGTGTTTTCGGTTACGAATATCGCCCTGGCTATTTCGGAGTTGGTTGCGCCTTTGGCAACGAAGCTCAGAACTTCGATCTCACGGTCGCTTAGCTCGTTGGGGCTGAGCTGATGCGGGTTGAGAGAATCCTTCATAGACCGTAATCGATCTCCCAAGAAGGTCATGCTAAGCCGGTCAGTTTCGATCAAAGCCTTGTTCAATAAACCGATAGCTTTTCTAAACGCCGTGTTGCCGCCCGACTCGATGAGCAACTCGGCGTAGTCGTGGTAAACCCACGCTAGTTCAGGTCCGTAGTTTGCCTGAGTGCAGAACGCAACTGCCTCGTCGAAGTGTGTTTTGGCAAGCTCGGTGTCGCCGTTTGTTTTCGCAAGCAATGCAAGTAATCGATCAGTGGATAATCCTCGATGGGTCCATATCCAAATTCCTCTGAGTCTCTTGAACTCCTCGTAGGCTGGCGCTGCACCGGTTGGGTTACGTTCGGCGACCGAAATGATCGCTTTGATCAGTTTTGAGTTGCCCACGGTCATTGCGGAATATTGATCTTCATGAGCTAACACCGAGCTTGCCCACTTATCGGCAAGGGCCATCGCCTCGGAGTCGTTCAGAACCCGTCCCGCTTCGGCGATTATGGTGAAAAGGTCGGCTCTGTTCTGCTGATCCGTAGAACCACCACCGAGTTTTTCGAGTTCAGCGGTGGTCGATATTTTCGACAGACTGGCGAATGGGTCGCCCGTATACAGTTCTGAAACTTGCTTAGCCGAAAAATCCCAGGGTTGATATTTGTCGGCTACAACTCTTTCGCCGATTGCGATGGCATCGTTCCATCGCCCTTCTCGCATCGCGAGGCAGTGCGACAGGTATTCGTCGACTCCGGCAAGAGGCCAGCCCTTGTGTTCGCCCATAACACCGAATTTAACCAGTTCATCTGAGTGTTTTCTGGATTCATCTGGTTCACCGAGCGTCATGAATGCGATAACGGCTATGCGAGTGCCAAAGCAAGCCAGTCGCAATTTGTCGTCTGTGTATTTCAACTGACGAAGCCCAGTCGTAATTACATCGGCTCCTTTGCGAAAATCGAGAGACCAGAGATGGGTAGTTCCAAGATTTAATAGAGCATGTGCTGCGAGTTCGGATTCTTCGTTAGCGTTGGCGATTTCAGCCGATTTTTCGAGTGCGGCGATTGCTTCTTTTTATTTCTGATTCGAACCAAGCGCTGAGCCCATCTCGTTGAGGATTCTTGCGTGATCAGTTGAACCTTTTTCGACGATTTTCAGACCGCGTTCGCAGAGTTCGATCTGATGAGGTGCTTCTCCCGGGCCACGCCCGATCGGCTGGTACGACATTTTTATTGCGTTGGCTGTGTCGCCAATTCTTTCATACACGTTGAATGCGGCTATGTAGTGATCGACCGCCTTGTCGGCCTGCGAAGCCTTCTTGCAGGCGACACCCAGTTTGAAATAGAGGTTCCCGAGTTCGGGATTCGGATTTTGGGTGTTCGAGTATTCGATTGCATATGTGTAGTGAACTACGGCTGCATCGAGTGCGTAGCTTGCTTCTGCTTCATCTCCGGCGAGGATCGAAAACTTCACGATTTCGCTTTGCTTCGATCGATCGGCGGACATGATGAAGTGATGGACTATTTCGCCCGCAGACTTCAGCCGTTCTGAGCCGGGTTCGGAATTGCGGATCGAATCGTAGTATTCGGCGAGTTTTCCGTGGATTTGCTGGCGTTTTGTCGCTGGGGTCGTATCGTAGATCGTTTTTTGGATTAGTGCGTGTCCGAACTAGAATGAGGAGTTTTTGGGGTCAAATACCCGCACCACACCGGCTGATACCGCCTCATCTATGGCGGTTCGGACTTCTTGCGAATTCAGATCGCTGCGAATGACGCCTTCGAGTTCTCGCAGTTCGAATTGTCGACCGATTACAGAGGCAAAAGTTAGCGTCTGTTTGCAGTTTTCGGACAGCTGGCTGATTCGTTGAAAAATGGTTGCAACGATTGTTTCCGGGAGTTGAACTACCTTAGTTTCCAGTACGAAATCTTGCGGACCGTCGGTCGCCAACAGCCGGCTCAATTCAACTGTGAAAAACGCATTGCCCTCGGAGAGTTGGTACACCTTCTCATCAACCCCTGGCTCATGCTTTCCGAGAGAGTGAACGAGATCTCTGGTTTCTTGTTTGGTGAGCCTGGCAATGTCGTGTCGAACGAAACCGGGATGCCGGGCGAGTTCGATCAACGTTTGCTGCGAAGTGCCTTCTTGCCAGTCTCTGGCAGTTGCGACGATGAGGATTTTCGATGATTCGATCTGTGCGGCGAAAAATTCCAGAAACTGTCGAGATTGGTTATCGGCCCAGTGGATATCTTCGAGAACGATTACGAGTGATTTTGAAGCCGCGGCGACAACGAGGTACTGGAACAGCGAATCGAACAGCAGGAAGCGTTCAGCGCTGGCATCGACGCTTTCGGCGGCGTGATCGGTGGCGTGATTGCCGGAAACTAGGGATTCGACCCGGCGGATAACGTCGGTCGGTAGTTTCGCGACCGCTGCATTTCGACTATCGTCACTTAGTTGCCTGATCGCCTGTATCCACG
>CAVOCL010000206.1:0-4455 GCA_963694185.1 Dehalococcoidia bacterium | reverse complement strand
GAAATCGTTGCCAGCCTCGACTACGAGAACTTCGACGATCTATCAGAAGCACTGGGTACCGGCCAAATCGCGGTGTCCAGAGTCGCAGATACGCTGAGCCCTGCACCCGACGAAGTTTTCACGCCCCCCCTCAAAGCAGGCAAACCGCCCACCGATCAGACTAAGGGTCTGGTAGTCATGGGTGAACCCGGACTCCTCACCAGAATCGCTCGATGCTGTAGCCCTGTATACGGCGATGAAATCACCGGTTACCTCACTCGAGGCCGCGGCGTCACGGTTCACAGGCACAGCTGCGCTATCCTCCGAGACGCGTCGGATACCGACCGTCACATACCTGTCGCATGGGGTCATTACGAAACCACGTACGCCTCTAGATTGCAGATCAAAGCATTCGACCGAGTCGGCCTGATTCGCGACATCACAAATGTGGTCTCATCTGAAAATGTAAATATTCACTCGCTCTCATCTGATGAAGACGATAAAACCAATGCGTGTACAGTCTCACTTACGGTGTACACTACTGGGGTTGAGCAGTTAAGTCGGCTCTTCTCCCGCGTGGAAACGATTCCCGGTGTCGAAACCGTTTTACGGGTTAGCGAGGCGCAGGTTTCATAGCAATATGAACCCTGTAAATCCAAATAATCGCATCCACCGCAATTAGAACAGTTATCAAGGAACGTCAATGCCCGCCGCTAAAACTTTGCGCGCTCAAACCCGCAAAGGTGACCGAAACCGGTCAACCCGATCATTTACACGAAGCCGAGTTCGCGCCATCGCTGATGTGATCGCCGAAGGTTCGAAAACCGATGAGTCCGACTCAACGCTCAAGGACGCCGTAGCTGCTCTCGACAGGGCAGTATCCAAGGGCGTTCTGCATCGAAACACCGCTGCTCGCAAGAAGTCTCGACTCACCAAGCAGTACAACAAGCTTTCTAGCTAATTTGGGATAACCCTTTGACTCAGGGTCCAGAAAACTCCCATGACCATGCGGCCGATACCCATCGGCCCGGTCCTTCGTCTCAATCCGACGACACCCAGTACAACTGGAAAATCCACCACCCTTTTGAAGGCGTGGAGGATCGTGTCGCGGTCGAAGTAGCACCCTGGAAAGGCCTACTGCCTCGTTGGCGATTCGTCGTTCCAGGCGATTACAAAGGCCCATCAAAATGGGGCGTAGGCCCTGCCGGAAGCGGTGAAATTGACGAAAACGTCAAAAGACCCGCAAAAGATGGCCCCATACAGATGGTGAACGGGCCTCTGGTTGTATGGTTCGGCGGCCATGAGTCGTTATCGACCAATCAATCTGCATATCTCGTCTTCGAAGGCGAGCCGCCGCACTACGTTGCGTTCGGTCAGGCCGAATCCGTTGGAGGCCCCCCCGACCAACTTGAAGGCATCTCTTTCGGTGATCACCCATCTCATCCCGGTCTCGGTCAAGATCCTTCGCATGGTCACGAGCAATCTATTCCAGCACCACTTCCCGATTCATTGGCGTTCGACCCGCATGCCGGACACGACCATGCCGCCCACGATCACTCAGATCACGACGACCACGATCACTCGGGTCACCAGCACTAGATCGTTCCTGCTCGGATCGGTGTTGCTCGTCGCGTTTCTATTGGCCTCTTGTGGCTCAGATTCAACGAACGTAGGCACCACGCCTTCATCTGAAGCAGCCGCCCAGCCCACTGTCGCTCCAATCATCATCTACGAAACCGTCGTGGTCACCGCCACTCCGACTGCGACTAACCAACCCGATCGAAGAACCCTCAGGCGTATCACCCACAGCAACACAAGTGGCTCCAACGCCAACACCGAATGTCCCTCGCCCGAATTCGATACCTCTTCCAACTGCTACGGCTACGGCACCGACTCCGGTGCCTCTCAGCCTGCCAACCACCGTCGTAACTACAGCGACCCCGCCTCCAGCTACTGCCCAACCGACAACAACCCCATCGCCGACCGGCACTGAAGCTCCAACCACAACGCTCCCACCGACTCCGTACACCACTCCGGCTCCGTCCTCTACTCCGACTCCAACAATCCCCGTATCGGCGACATCCGCGCCAAATCCGATCGCCACAAGTACGTTTAACCCAACGGCCACCAGCACCCCAACCCCCACAGCAACGCCGCAACCTGAGTTCGATCCGTTTGGAGAAGATCGCAACTGTGGAGATTTTGAAACATGGTCAGCCGCCCAAAGCTTCTTTATAGCAGCAGGCGGCCCAAGCAACGACCCGCACGGCCTGGATGGCGACAACGACGGCACAGTCTGCGAATCCCTACCCGGCGCACCGTAGCCGTAACCCGTTGGCGCAGTAGTCTCCTCCGTCATCCTGAATTCATTTCAGGATCTATCGCCACCCCTAATCCCTTCTCCCTCGGGAGAAGGCTAGGTTGAGGGAGAAATCACAAGGAGAACCAACAACGTCAACACCAGCACAATTCCCCCAAACACACAGTCCAAAAAAACAAAACCAAGCTAGCTTGCGAACTTATGATCGCAATTCGGTGACACTGCCAATTGACACATGAGATCAGCAACTGATAATTTCCAGAACATTAGTGCGTATTTTATTAGTCACACGTTTGCCAGAAAACCCGGAAAATAAGGGTCAGGAACCAATCAGATGAAGAAGCTCTCAGAAAAGCAGCTGTCGATCCTGTCGTTCATCGAAGACTTCATCGAAGAACACGACTACCCACCGACTATCCGTGACATCCAGAGCGGCTGCGAAATCAGCTCAACCTCTGTCGTCTCCTACAATCTCGACCGGCTCAAGGAAAGCGGCTATCTCAACCGCCACTCCGAAGTATCACGCGGGCTCAGCCTGGCGAACCAACGAATCGACGAACCCGCACCGCCGATTAGTATCGAGACGGTAGCTGTGCCGCTGCTCGGAACAATCGCAGCAGGCGCTCCGTTCCCAATGCCAGAAAACGACACATGGTCCGATCTATCAGGCTCTGAACTCATCGACCTGCCGCAGGCGATTACGGGCACCGGTGAAGGCGTGTACGCCCTCAAGGTACGTGGTGAGTCGATGATCGATGCGCTGATTTCAGACGGCGATCTCGTCATCATGGAACAGGCGTCGTCAGTTCGAAACGGCCAGATGGCAGCAGTTCGCATCAAGTCCGACAACACGACAACGCTCAAGCACTTCTACTCTGAAGGCCCTCGAACCCGATTAGAGCCAGCAAATTCGCAAATGCAGGCCATGATGTTCCCATCCTCCGATGTTGAAGTCCTCAGCCGAGTAATCGCAGTCTGGCGCTACATGGGTTAGTCCGATTTCGTTCTCAGGTACTATCGGCAGCATGACTATGCCAATCGATCTCACATGACTTCGCCCAAATGACGACCTGCCGATTCTTCCGTCGATTGCAGCACTTCCGAAGGTTGATCTTCACGTTCACGCGGAAGCTGGACCTCGGCTCGATCGAATAATCAATCGTGAATCCGCCATCGACTGGCGATCGTGGATCGATACTACGATGGCGAGCATCGAGCCAGGCTACAAACGGCTCGAGGCGATGGCCAGAGTGCAGATCGACACGAGTATCGAAAATGATCCGGTATTACTCGAAGAACGAATCTTTGACTTAATGTTCGAATCAGCAGTTGAAGGATCGATCTACGGTGAATTCCGATTTGGTGCCGGAACACTCGAAAACAAACATTTTTCAGATGCATTTCGTAGAGCAGAGCGCAGAACGGCTACTCAATTTCCAAACTTCGCCGTCGAAGCAGTCGCGACAGTTCTCGTGAATCCAGATCGAACGACCGCAGACAGAGTATTCGAGCTGTGTTTGGAATCGAGAACAACCTCGATCGTCGGCATCGACATCATCCCAACGCCCTACATTCAAGAAGCCGATTGGTCCTACCTGCGGTCCTGGTGCGAACGTTTCGCCAATGCAGACCTTGGCATTACGGTACACGCTGGCGAATTTTCGGAAGCTAACCTGGAATCGGCGATCGACACTCCAGGCGTTTCCAGAATCGGTCACGCTGTTCACGCTCGGAATCGCAAAGATCTGATCGGCAAGGTGGTCGATAGAAACATCACTCTAGAAATGTGCATAAGTTCAAATGTCGCACTGGGGGCGATCTCAGGCTACAACGAGCATCCAATAATGCGGTTCTATGGGAATGGCGCGCTTCTTTCGCTTGGCTCAGATGATCCAGTACGGATGAGAACTAATATCGGTCGTGAGTATCAGTTGGCCAGTTATCACGGGCTGAGCGACGCTCAACTGCTCGATCTCACGCTGCGTTCAATCCGAAGTTCGTTCGCGCCTGACGCACGAAAACGAAAACTGATCGAATTTGTAAACGCTGCACGCGCTTGAACACACCCCGAAGCCAATAACCCGCCGAAAAAACTCTCACAGAAACGTTAGGCGAAAAAACAGTCTCGGCGTATACTTGAAGCTGAACCTCGGTTC
>CAVOCL010000205.1:0-4459 GCA_963694185.1 Dehalococcoidia bacterium | reverse complement strand
ACCCGCGCCAGAACTGGTTGAAGGGTCGAATCAGTCAGTGGCGTGAATCTGGACTCATCTCCAACGAACAGTCCGAAGCCATCTTAAAGTTCGAAGAAGTGCCAGAAACTCCGTTCCGACTCGGCATGCGCTTCAACCGACTTATCGTCGTTCTATCAACTCTCGGCGCCATTCTTATCGGAGCCGGAATAATCTCGTTCGTTGCCGCCAACTGGCAGGGCATCCCGGCAATCGCCAAGCTCGCCCTTCTAATCGGCGGACAAACCGCCACATACTGGGTCGCCTACCAACTCAAGTTCGTGAGGGGCTTCCCCAAAGTCGGCGGAGCGCTCATGTTCACCGGCGCTGCATGGTTCGGAGCCAACGTGTTCCTGGTGGCTCAGAGCTACCATCTCTCCACCAATAACCCCGATCTGATGATCTGGTGGTTCTTGGGCATACTCCCGCTCGCATATCTGGCCCGATCGAAGGCAATCACCGTGATGGCGGTCGGCATTTTCACGATAGGAATCTCGTGGAAAACGGCGGAAATTGGCCAAAATACAGAAAGCGCTTTCATGGTGATGGGCAGCCTGCTTCTCATCGCCACAGCTCTCTATGCGACAGGCATGCTCCACCTCCGCCGAAACGAACTCAAATTCCATGCGGGCCCATATCTTGTAATCGGAACATTGCTGGCAATCGGGGTGACGTACGTACTCACGTTCGATGAAGTATTCCGAGATTCTCGCCAGGGCAGTCTTCAAGAATTCCAGGCGCTTAGCGGATCGTATATCGCAATCGGAGCAATAGTCTCAGCGATCACAATCGCCGCTGTAATAGCTGCCATTCGGAACACGGCTACTTCTGCTGACGCCACCCTTGTATCGAAATACGGTGAATCGGGCGCTATCGCACTGGTAATCGCCTTCGGCTGGTTCGCAGCGGCACTCCCGTTCGACTCGTCCACGCCCTACGTCATCGCCTTCAACTTACTGCTTGTGCTTCTGATATTTGGCACGATCGTGCTAGGAATCGTGAACAAGCGTGAAGCACTGGTGAACATCGGAATCGTGTTCTTCGTAATCGATCTTTCGACCCGATATATCGAACTGACCGTCGACATGCTCGATACGTCACTGGCGTTCGTCGTTGGCGGCATATTGCTGCTAGGCGTTGGCTACGGAATGGAACGAGCCAGACGAAAGCTGCTTCAGCAGTTTGGAATGACCGAGGCGGTAAACCATGACTCCTAGGGTCAAACGTTTATTCATCGCAGTGATCATCGTTCAGATCGTGTTCTTGCTCGGAATCGTCGGCTACCGAGAATCAATCTTGGCTCTCGGAAGAACCGCTGTGCTGCAAACGGTTCCTGTCGACCCACGTGACCTGTTCAAAGGCGAGCACGTAATACTGCGCTACGAGATCAGCACGCTTGGCAATCGTATCGAATCAGGATCGAAAAGATATTTTGTACGTGGGCAATTTAACGAAGGAGATACGGTGTACGTCTCTATAACGAATGTCGATGAACACGAAATTTCCTATGATGTCCAAACCGGCGGCCCAAGTGATCGAACCGACATATTTATCAAGGGCAAAGTGACCTCGAACAAAGACAACGTCATCACCGTCGAATACGGCATCGAGCAGTACTTCGTTCCAGAAGGCCGAGGACTCGAAATCGAACAGGCAGATGACGTAAAAGTCCGAGTGAAAATCAACCGTTCAGGCGTCGCAGCAATCGAAGAACTTATCGTCGATGGCGAAGTCTGGAAGCCATAGCCCGAAACTTGCTCAGGTGTGCAGCAGGGTCACGAAGGTAAAGATTCGGCGCGAATCCCTGACCTGCCCCACACTCAATGCGAGAGTCTCGCCGGGTATGGTGGCGAGCGATGACAAGCGTTCACCCAGCTAAAACACAACGTTATTCGTTTATCGAACGATTCGAAACGAAGCTTTTCGCAACATCACGCCATCTGGAGCGCGGTGCGATCATGTTCCGTCTCGTCGCGGCATTACCGCTGGCGCTGGTCATGTTTTCGAGCCGAGACCGACTTCCGTACTGGGAGTACGCAGTTGGCGCAATTGCGATCATGTTCGTGGTCAACATTTGGCTGCGCCATGCGAACAAACACAACCACCTTTCACCAAAACGTTCGGCGCTCATAGCTTCGTCGGTCGACACTCTACTTTTGTTACTGGTGTCGAATCTTGCGATTCGCGCTTCGGGTGAAATCCACAGCACATCAGAAATGTGGCTGGTGTTTCCGCTTGTAATTCTTGGATTTGTTTATCGTGCAAAGCTATCCACCGGCATCGCATACGCCGTACTGCTGACCATCTGGTATTCGGCTCATATCATCGCTTATTTCGACGCCACCGATCATGCACTAACCGAGCTTCCAATACGCGCAACGTTTTTCGTGCTGATGGGTGGGCTTGCTGCGGTTCTAGGCAACAGCCTCAGACAGCAGGACTCCGACTAGCCTGCCCCGAGGTTACCGCCTGCCTGCTGTTCTTCAAAGAACTCAGGATGGCCCCTGAACGTGGGATCTACCGCAATAAAAAAAGCCTGCGGAATAATCCACAGGCTTTTCAAAATCAACTCAACAGAACCAGCCACTGGCTGCCACTTACTTGTTGTTTGCCTTTTTCCACTCTTCGTACTCTGGGCGAGCTTCGTCGGAAAGTGGGTAGTACAGGCGCAGATCGCCACCAGCTTCAAGCTTCTGACGGCTGAACTCTTCCCATTCAGCGTGAACCTCGCCCAGCTCCGCCAGCTCCTCGGCGAGATGAATCGGAACAACCACAGCACCGTCATCGTCAGCGATGATGATGTCACCAGGGGCAACGTAAGTTCCCGAGCAATCGATCGGAACGTTCACTGCGTACGGGAACTGCGTGGTCTGCGTGTGGAAGTTCGGTGTTACGCCCTTCATCCACAAACCAAGATTTTCAGGGGCTTCCGGGAAGTCACGAATGCAGCCGTCGATCACTGCGCCAATGCCACCGGCACCAACGAAGTAAGTCAGCATCATGTTGCCGAACACGCCGCTACTCAAGCTTCCGCGTGCATCAACAACAATTACGTCACCCGCCTGAGTGCCGTACAGAGCATGCCTGTGTAACTGCAGTTCGGGATCGGTGTATTCACCGTCAGCGTAAACATCGCCGCGCTTGGGCATGAACTGCAACGTGGCAGCCGGGCCAACGATTTTTTTGCCGGGGGTGTAAGGATTGGGACCCTGAATGAAGGCATCTGGAACGCCCAGTTTATTTAGATCACCCGCGGCTGTGGCCGAACTCACATGTTTGTACAGCTTGTCGATCAGTTCCTTGGAAGGCCGCTTGATGTCCTGGATATCTTTGGGATCTTGCATTGAAATATTGAGTCCTTGTTCTTGGTCTAGTCCAAGTGATTGCCGTGGTGTCTACATTTCCTAATTCGAGTGGCAAGACGCCCGATCGAGCTGACCGAACGGAGCCGTTTTGATCGATATCAGATATGCGACGAAAGAACACTAAACACCGATACGCCTCACCGCAAGCTGTGGATGAAAACGTATATCCGACTAACCGGTATTTGAGACACTACCAATTATTCCGTTACGGCATAGTTCCGACGAATAGCCGCCATCAAACACAAAAAAGCGAAAAGTTCACTTGATTTTCACCGTACGACGGTCATCTTCAATCACAAAATCAACCCCATATTCGGAGAAATTACCCTTATATTATGTCTCGCATGTGGCTAGTCCAAAGCAGGGGGGCATCAACGATGATGACATCTTGCGGTGTACATAAAGTCAAATGCTAAAAGAGATCGTGGGACGATAACCGTACATACGGCACTGGATATGTTCGAAACGAACATTCGATGGGATTCCCACGTATACGAGGCTTGATTTATGGGTAAGAAGTTATTTATTGGTAGCCTGGCCTGGGCGACGGATTCGTCCGGTCTCCGAGCCGCTTTCGAGCGATTCGGCGACATTGATGAGGCACAGGTGATCAGTGACCGTGAGACCGGTAGGTCCCGCGGATTCGGTTTTGTGACCTTCACAGAAGAAGGCGCAATCGAGAATGCCATTTCAGAAATGAACGGCTCTGATCTCGACGGTCGACCGATCGTTGTAAACGAAGCACGCGACCAAGCTCCTCGGGGCGGTGGCGGTGGCGAACGTCGAGAACGCTGGTAAACAGCGTTAGTAGTTTCACCAACTACTAATCGAAATCAAAGCGGGTGCAGCCAACTGGCTGCACCCGTTCTGTTTAACTCAGCAACGATCCGTCCAGGGCACTAGCAACGACAGATCGACTCGCGCATCCGCAGCAACGTCATTCGCCACAACATCTCAGAACACCCAAACAAAAAAGTCCACTCCCGGGGCGGGGAGCGGACTTTTTCTTAGAATATCTGAAGGTCACAGGCCAGAGTTCGGATTGGGGTATGAATCCTAATACGACTTCAAATCAG
>CAVOCL010000204.1:0-4478 GCA_963694185.1 Dehalococcoidia bacterium | reverse complement strand
GGTCGACGCCCAGCGTTCAGAAGTTGGGTTGTTGAGAACTCGAGGGGCAACATCACGGCAGATTCTGGCAGTGTTTGTAATCGAGGCCGGACTTCTCGCTGGAATTGCTGCGGTATCCGGGCCATTCCTGGCGTTCTTAGGTGTTGGGTTCATCGGCGTTCTACCGATATATGGCGATCTTAACGGCGGCGATCCTCTACCGGTTCGGCTGACAGCCGACGCTTTCCGCATGGCGTTCTTCGGTGGGCTACTAGGGCTTCTAGCGTTGTTCATTCCCGCGGTGCGAGCCACTCGCCTTGGCCTGCTTGCTAGCAGGGTTACCCGGGCCAGACCAGCACGCTTAGCGCTCGTTCAGCGGTACTACCTTGACCTGGGTTTTCTGGGTCTGGTGATGTTTCTATTCTGGCAACTTACGAAACAAGGTTCGTTTGTTGCGGTAAGCCTGTTTGGCGAAACCACGGTGAACCAGCTGATTCTTGGTGTGCCAGCAATATTCCTGGTTGCAGCAGGACTCGTTCTGCTACGTATATTCCCGGTCGGAATGGATCTGACGGGCCGGGTTCTCTCCCGTCCTCCACTGTCGAACATCACACCTCCAGCCCTAATCCTTGGCATCTGGCAGTTAGCCCGAAACCCCGCGCATCACTCTCGTCTTTCGTTACTCCTTATCCTCACAGCAGCGCTCGGTGTGTTCGCAGCCAGCTTCGGTGCCACCCTGGAACAGAGCGCAATCGATCAGGCCTTCTATCGAACGGGTGCCGATATAAAAATCACATCGGTAAACGTCAGGTCAGGCGGAATATCAACTTCGGTTACCGAGAAACTAAACGAAACTGAAGGCGTAATTGCTTCATCGGCCATCTACCGCGAGACGGCAGTTATTACCTCGGGAATAGCTGTTGAGCGATTCCAGTTCATGGGAGTTGATATCGAAACGATCGATAAAGTCGGTTGGTTGAGAGACGACTTTGGGCTAACACCATTCGAAGCAAAGGCCTCAATTCTGGATATCGGCGGAGAAGCTGGCATTGTTCTACCTGAAGATGGTCGCTGGTTAACGGCAAACATTCGCCCACTCGTCAGGCAACCATCAACGTTCTTGGTCGCCAGATTATCCGACGCCAACGGTCATTTCTTCTCGATACCGCTGGGAACACTGATGCCACTGGCAGCAGATCAACGGCGCTTCAAGTGTCCATTACCCGTCGACGGCGAACCGCCAGAGTGGTGCCGAGTTGGTTCGAGCATTCAGGCAACCCGTTTCCGAGGTGTTCCCGGTCTTCTTCCAAAGGATCCCATTCGACTACATTCGATTGGCGTAATCGACTACGAAAACGGTCTTGGCCCCGCCGCTATCGACATCGACGATATCGCGGTGCTCAACACCGACGGTACCCAGCTGATCATCATCGAAACGTTCGATTCGGTGGACAACTGGCGAACTATGGCACCAACTCGAGAAGCACTTGGCGACAAGCTTGGGCCGGCATCCAACCCTGACGGCACAGCGCTCGACGGAATTGCCCGCCTACGTTGGACATCGTCGGCACCTCGAGAATACCGGGGACTCGCCCACGGATCTGAACTCGAAGTCGTTCCCGTTATAGCCAGTGCGCTCTTTGTCGAACAGTTCGGAGGGGAAGACGGAAAAGTACTCGAAATTTCGATGGATGGCACGCCGATAAATATCTCTGTGCGAGACGTCATCACGTACTTCCCAACTATGGGTCTGGGCGAGGAACCGTTCCTGATAGCCGATTTTGAAGCTATTCACGAGCGCCTTAATATCACTGAAACGGTTGGAGATCGCCAGCCGACCGAGTTCTGGATCGCCACAGAACAGGGCGTTGCACTACTTGATTCCGAGGACGGAATTCTCGATTCCGTGGTTGCAGGCGATCCTGCCCTTCCAGGCATTAAATCAGCACTCTCATCACTGCGAATTCGCCCTGGATCGAACGTAATCGACCGAACAGACGAACTCGCAAGCGTGGCGTTCGATCCACTCGTATCTGCCGGATGGCGGGCACTGCTCGGTATTGCGTTCTTCACGGTGCTAATCGTAAGCGCAGTCGGCTTCCTCGTTCATGCCAAGGTATCGTTCGACGGTCGTCGTGCCGAGCTGGCACTGCTGCGAACAATCGGTCTTTCGATGAAGCAATTACTGTTCCTCGTAGTGCTGGAACAGGTGATGGTTATCGGCACGGCAATTACGCTGGGCATATTTATGGGATCGCGAATGGGAACGACGATAATGCCGTATCTGGCCAGCTCGGGCGAAAACGCAACGGTTGTACCATCGATGGCAGTTCAAATAGACTGGTTCGGTTTTGGAATTACTTTCGGCCTTTTGGGCGTAGTATTCCTCGCAGTTATCGGCGTAATTTTGATTTCCGTCTACCGGATGTCGATTCACCGGATAATGAGAATGGGCGAAAGTTGATGATTTTGCCTAGAATTTACAAGCACAGTTCAACGCCAATACCGGCAACATCGTTTGGGTCAAACAAGGGGTAACGCGTAGTGACAACACCGAATTCCACTTACATCGAGTGCAGTGGATTATTCAAAATCTACAAGGCTGCCGATCTCGAAGTTGTGGCGTTGCGCGGCCTTGAACTCAATGTGGCTCAGGGCGAAATCATCGCAATTGTTGGCGCTTCAGGTAGTGGAAAATCAACGCTGCTGAACATTCTCGCCGGGTACGACGCACCCTCGGCAGGAACGATCCGAGTTGGTGACTACGACCTACTGCAGATGACCAACAAGGAAGTGGTCGAATATCGACGTCACGAAGTTGGCTTCATCTGGCAGGAAACATCACGAAACCTGTTTCCATATCTCTCAGCACTCGAAAATGTTGAACTGCCGATGGTCATATCGGGCGCACCCGGCCCTGAACGCCGAGCACGGGCAGAAAAATTGCTTGATGTGGTTGGGCTTGCAGATCGAGCGGGTCACAAACCAGCCCAGCTTTCGGGTGGTGAGCAGCAGCGAGTTGCAATCGCCGTGGGACTCTCCAACGAGCCACCGCTTCTTCTCGCCGACGAACCAACCGGCGAGCTTGATGATCAGACAGGAACCGAGGTACTTGAACTGCTGAATACAGTCAACCAGGAACTCGGCACCACAATCGTAATCGTGACCCACGACCCCGCAATCGCAACAAGCGTTGGGCGGGCTGTGGCGATCAAGGACGGCAAGACAAGCACTGAAACGACAAGAGAAGTCTCTTTCGAACGGAGGCTTGGTGGTGAAGGAAGCGATACTGAAGAGTTCCTGCTTATCGACTCATCCGGATCAGTGCAGATTCCTCGTGAAATGCTCGATGAACTGAACATCGGACGACGGGCCAAAGTAAATATCAAAGATGGAAGGGTGACACTTGAGTCAGGCGACTGATCAAATAACCGACCGAGAATCTCGTGGGGCCAGCACGCCAATAATTCAGGCGATCAACGCTTCCCGTGAATACCAACTTGCGGGCGAAACTGTGCACGCCGTGCAGAACGTCACTCTTGATGTTCGGATGGGCGAATTCATCACGCTCGTTGGGCGATCAGGCTCGGGTAAAACCACGCTGCTGAACATGATCGCGGGTCTCGATCATCCAACATCGGGTCAGGTGCTGTTCGAAGGCAATGACATGGCCGATTTCAATGAAAAGCAGTTCATACAACTGCGTCGACACCGCATTGGTGTCGTGTTCCAGTCGTTCGCTTTACTGCCTTTGCTTTCGGCGTACGAAAACGTTGAGCTTCCAATGCGGATAGCTGGCGTTGGGGCATCCGAACGGTCGAAGCGCACGAACGAAGTGCTCGATATCGTGGGCTTGGGTCGACGTGCCAAGCACCGTCCATACGAACTATCCGGTGGTGAACAGCAGCGAATTTCTATCGCTCGTGCGGTAGCAATGCGACCAAACGTGATTCTCGCTGACGAACCGACGGGTGAACTCGACTCTGTGAACGCCGCCCATATCTTCGGACTATTCCGCGAGATGGTGGTCGAAGAAGATATGTCGATTGTCGCAACGACTCACGACAGCACGCTTCTCGATATGGCCGACAAGATCTACACGGTGCACAACGGCCAGATCGAACTGTCAGAAGTCGGAAGCCGAGTAGACGCCGAAGCCCAGTTCAAACGCCCCGAAGACAGCTAGCCTGCCAGCAAGGAATTACCTCGCTAATGTCATTGCGAGGAGCCTGCCCTGAGGCGACATGGCAACCAGCGATACTGAGCAACGCTGGGCAAATTACCGGACATTCGGCTTTACCCTGTCCGAGCTGAATTCAAAGACCAGTCGTCGAATAAGGTTCACCGTGATTGCCACGTCGTTCGTACCTCACTCCTCGCAATGACAGCTCACTACACACGCCGAACCACCACACACTCACGCCCTACCGCGTGCGGCGCCATGCC
Source organism: Dehalococcoidia bacterium (assembly GCA_963694185.1). Classification (GTDB taxonomy): domain Bacteria; phylum Chloroflexota; class Dehalococcoidia; order Lucifugimonadales; family Lucifugimonadaceae; genus Lucifugimonas. The sequence continues at coordinate 53 of CAVOCL010000204.1, read as the reverse complement.
CTGTCGCGGGCCTCGGTTGCGATGGACAGCGCATCTTCAACCGTATCGGCAAC
>CAVOCL010000203.1:0-4508 GCA_963694185.1 Dehalococcoidia bacterium | reverse complement strand
TTAAGCAAGATCGTACGGATAAACAACCGCCTAGATGGTGGTTCTACCTCGGAATTCCTACAGACAAACCACTACCAAAGTCACGATCTGTGAACATCAAAACAAAACGCAAGAAATCCTTCCCATTCTTCGGAAAGATCATTGGCGTGACTTGGAAAGGGCAGGATCTGAATCACGGTCTAGCAAACAAACTTTCGAACGATACCGAAACTGACAATCTCGCTATTGGCGTTGGAAATATCCGTGTGCAAACTCTTCACGATGAATTCAACGGTTGGTCAATAGAGATCGACAGAAAATTCAACCTGAGCATAGAAAACTGGAAGTCCCTTAACCGTGTAGCTGAAATTAGCATCGACTCAATAGCCTATTTCTAATCTTTGCCAGATAGCTGTCGGATTGCGGTTATTCAAATACGCCTCGCCGCCGCCAAACAAACACGATAACGACAAGCGTAAACACCTTGGCACTCGAACTCGATTCACCGCCCTCCCCACTTCCTCAGGAGCGACCTGAACATAGCGAATCGAGTGAACATCCAACCAAACAGCAACACGTGCTGTCTACATCTGGCGCAGGATGTCAAAGTTCTAATCAGGTATCCAAAACAAGTGCAAACTAGTCTCAGAACCGCCACACCCACATCACTCTGTAACAAGGGGTCGAGGGGGGTATCTTCGGTAGGTCTTGTCAGTGTCGAAGCCCAACCCACCACATCACAACCTCATATAACATCCCACCACCATGACCAACCCAATCCACGGCCAAAAAATCACACACTCCAACCGACTCGAAGGTAGCGTCGTCGCCATCACAGGCGCAGGCAGCGGCAACGGCAAAGCAACCGCACTCCGCACCGGTCGTGAAGGCGCATCTCTCTACATCAGCGACATCAACGCCGAACTACTCGAAGAAACAATTGGCGACCTCAAATCAGAAGGAATCAACGCACAGGGCGGAATCTTCGACGCCGCCAACATCGACGATGCCCCTCGCTTCGTCGCAGCTGTAAAAGAAGCCCACGGTCGCATCGATGTCCTCGTTAATAATGCCGGCGCGGTAAAAGTCGAACCATTCCCGAACGTCTCTGAAGAAAACTGGGACTGGACGATGAATCTAAACCTCAAAGGCGCATTCTTCCTCATGCAAGAAGCCGCCAAGCCCATGATCGACCAGCAGTCCGGCAACATCGTCAATATCGCCTCGATCGCCGGAACGTTCGGCGGGCCTACCTCATCACCAAGTTACGCCGCGGCAAAAGCTGGACTAGTGAACCTGACCACAGTCGCAGCCGCAGTCCTCGCTCAGTACAAGATACGGGTAAACGCCATCGCTCCTGGCATCATCAACACACCGTTTCACGCACCCGTCGACCTAGCTATCGGGCAAGAGCAACTCGGACTAGCGCCCGGTGAACACATCAATACAAGGGTCGGGCTCATCCCCCTAGGCCGACTCGGCGAACCCGAAGACGTCGCCGCTACCGTCGCATTTTTAGCATCCGAAGATGCTGCACACATCTCAGGCGAAACCATCACAGTAGCCGGCGCAATGCGAAGCCTCTAGCGCAGAGCCGCCACAATGCTTCGTTCGAATAGCAATCGAAGCAAGCTCGCACCACTAAATCACGAGTTGTAGGTATGTCCCACTCAAGTTCCTCTACCACCGGTGAATTGGTAGTTGGAGTAACCAGCCTCAGTCTCTATCTATATTGCCAGCTAGGATCAAGTTCAATGGCGAAGAACCTAGGCGCATCATCGAACGGAGGAATCCGGGGATCTGTCAGAACTCAGCGCACAAGCTCAAATTAGTACCGAACTCAGCCGTAAATTATGGCACTTTCCTTCTCAGAGTGTCGTTGTTCGATGGTATTTCAGCAACTTGAAACAGGGTCGAGCACTGAGTTCTGACAGAACCGTGGCTAGTGGCCTGTTCGGCGGTATAGTACCCGCTGCACGTGCTGTTCGATATTTCGTCAAGTTGTAGAAGGTGAATCATGCCCGATCAAATACGCCTTGGAATAATCGGTGCCAGCCCGACCGTGGGCTGGGCGCACCGAGCTCACCTTCCCGCTGTTCCGGCCGCCGCAGGCTTCGAGCTAACGGCTGCTTGCACGACACGTATGGAGACGGCCGAAGAGTCGGCTCGTCAATACGGTGCCAGAATGGCGTTTGACGACTATCACAAAATGCTCGAACACCCTGAGATCGACGCCGTTGCAGTCGTTCTGCGCGTGCCGGCTCACTACGACATCACAAGAGATGCGATTAGTGCTGGCAAACACATCTTCACAGAGTGGCCGCTGGGTCGAACTACAGAGGAAGCGAAAGAGCTGGCTGCCCAAGCGAGAGACAAGGGAGTCCGAACCATCGTTGGGCTTCAGTCTCGGGCAAATCCAACCATCTTGCATATGAAAGAGCTTGCCGACGCGGGCTACGTCGGTGAGATTCTGTCGTGCTCGTTACGGCAGATCGGATCGGGTGTTCTGACTCGTGACTCCGGACGAACATGGCAGAGAGAAGTGGAGCTTGGCGCAAATACCCTGACCATTTCAGCCGGTCACGCGATCGACGCTCTCCGATTCGTGGCAGGGGATTTCGTGAGTGTCTCCGCAAAACTAACGACCCAGGTCCCGCAGTGGCATGAGACCGACACCGATGTGATGGTCGATGTCACATCACCCGACAACATCCTCGTAAACGGCACACTTGAAAACGGTGCTATTGCATCAGTCCATGTCGCCAGCATCCCGTTTGCCGGGAACGGGCTGACGATGGAAATTTTCGGCCGAAACGGAACGCTGAAAGCCACATCGGGCGGATCAACGAATGTCGGCTCCGTGAAGCTCGAAGGTGCTCAGGGATCAGACGATCTGGTCGAGATCGACATCCCTGCTCACCACACCTTTATCAGCGAGGAAACCCCAAAGGGCGCACCGTTCAATGTCGGGCAAATGTACTATCAGTTCGGCAAGGGGATTCTGGGTGAAGAAAGCAGCTACCCGGACTTCGACACGGCGGTGGAACTACACATATTGATAGACGCTATCCGTAAATCCTCAGATGAAAATCGCGAGATCGAAGTCGGTAAAGACTAAGACAAGCTAACCCAGAGTTTTCTTGATCGCCTCGATGATGCCGTCTCGAGTCGGGTAGACCAGCTTTTCAAGTGATTGTGCGAACGGAATGTGCACCTGCTTCGACGCGACCTTCTGCATTGGCGCCTGAAGATCCCAGAACGCTTCCTCGCCTACGATCGACATGATCTCGCTCGCCGCGCTGCACACTTTAGCCGCGGGATCGGCGACCACCAATCGACCTGTCTTTCCAACCGAGTTCAGTATCGTTTCTTTATCCAGTGGAACGAGTGTGCGCGGGTCTATAACCTCGACCGAAACACCCTCTTTCGCCATCTCTTCAGCCGCGGCAACCGCGTGGGGCACCGAACCCGCAATCGCAACTACGGTTACGTCTGTGCCGGGGCGAAGAATATTCGCAACGCCGAACGGCACCGTGAAATCTGGATCGTCTGGAACCTCGCCTCTTGTGCCCAGTAGGGTGCCATCCTCGAACATGATCACAGGGTCGTTATCTCGAATAGCGGTTTTCATAAGCCCCTTCGCATCCGCCGGTGTGCCGGGTGCAACAACTTTGAGGCCGCCGATGTTCATGAAAACCGGGTAAGAACGATCGGAATGGTGAGCGGCAGAACCACCGCCGTAATACATAACAGCGCGGAAGACCACCGGCAGCGTCGCCTGCCCACCAAACATGTAGCGCATCTTGGCAGCCTGTGAAACTAATTGATCCATCCCAACCCACATGAAGCTCGTCAGAGTTTCCACCACCGGTCGCATTCCCACTGCCGCGGCACCGACAGCCGCACCAAAGAATCCGTTCTCAGATAACGGCGTATTGAGCACTCTGTCATCGCCAAACTCATCGTGAAGTCCGGTTGCAGCACCATAAACACTGGCACGCACGTCCTCACCCATCAAGAAAACCTTTGGATCTGCGCGCATCTCTTCGGAAATTCCCATGCCTAACGCCTGCATGAACATTTTTTCTGCCATCAGTGATTATCCAAACTTGTTGATCGATATTGTTGAAAATTGAAGCGACTGTGTGAGGAGCATTGCGATGTGCGTACTAAACGACCGGCATTTCGCTGAAGAACATGTCCTTGTACAGTTCTGACTCGTCAGGAACCGGACTGTTGCGAGCGAACTCCGCAGCCTCTTCCACCGCAGCATGTGCAGCCGCACTGATCGCGTCACATTCCACCTGTGTGACAGTGCCGCTTTCGACCATGCTCTTGGTCAGCAGGTCAAGCGGGTCACGACGTCGCCACTCGGCAATCTCATTGTCCTCGCGGTACTCCGACTTCCTGATCTTCTCGAGGCCTAACGAATGTTCTTCGAAACGGTAGGTGAGTGCTTCGATCAAAGTGGGGCCTTCGCCGTTCCGGGCACGTTGGACCGCCTCAGCTGTCGCTTCGTACATTGCTAT
>CAVOCL010000202.1:0-4529 GCA_963694185.1 Dehalococcoidia bacterium | reverse complement strand
ATGTCACCCAATGGGGACTCAATGGGTGACATAGGCTTCGTTAGCAATCCAATGCTGACGAAGCCGCTTTTGTTTAAGGCACATTTTCGTTCGCTGATACCCAGCATCGAACGGTATAGTGGCGGTCACACCGATCAACTGTGGCCTCAGTTTTGGGCATTAATATCAAGAGTCAGTAACGCCAAAAAGGTAGCCGTAATTTGAGTATTCATAAGTTTCGACGCATCAGTGTATTGATCATGATCGGATTATTCGTCGGTGTGGTTGTTATCGGCTGCTCTAGTTCAGATTCAGATTTGGATTCAACCGACAGCGGAACAACCACCGAACTTCAAGTTCAACTTGATGCAGACGATGGCAGAGATCATCTCGACGGATTCGCACTGAATACCGCGGGCTATTCAGTAACACCTGCGACTTCCGGACCGCACTGGATTGGCCCTTCGACACCTGCCGGTGTTCCTGCTCCTGCTCGTTGGGGAAAATACGACAAGGAAATACCTGATGAGGTGCTGGTTCACAACCTTGAACACGGCGGTATTGGCATTCACTACGATTGCGACAGCGATTGCCCAGACATCGTTGCTGCACTCGAAAATTTGATTCCCAGCAGCCCTTCCCAATTTGTACTGTCTCCGTACTCCGGAATGCCGAACAAGATAGCGATCACGTCGTGGCGACATCATCTATATCTGGATGTCATGGATGTTGAGAAAATCCAACAGTTCATTAATAAGTACAAGAACAGGGCTCCGGAGAGCGTGCCTGGAAACATGTTCTAGCGGTTGGCCAATTTTCCCTCGAATATTGCGGTTCGCCTACTGAATCGTCTCGCCCAACAGGCGTAAGTCGTTTGCGCCCAGAATGCCCTCGACGACTTCCTGCGAGTGATTACGGTCGAGTAAGCCTGAGTTACCAGAGGCATACGTGATATGTCATCGAGGCCTATTGGGAAGTGCGAAGCACCGTCGTAATCGCTGCCAATGCCGACGTGCGCAGGTCCGGCTAGCTTGATCGCATGATCGAACTGATCCATCAGTCGGCTCAATGGCGGGCTTTGCCCGGGTGCTTTCTTCGTAAGGAAGTCGAACGGATCTATCAGTTCGGAAGCCGGTGGTTTGCCGGGTGGTGGATTCTCGGCGGTTGATTCATCCCATACAAACCCCGATACGAAATTGATGTTGATCGCCCCGCCAGCCTGCGCCATCGAAGTAATCATGTCGTCAGTCATGTTGCGAGTGTGATCCTGAATCGACCGACAGCACGAGTGCGAAGCAAACACAGGGCGTTCTGAAGTTTCCAGCACATTCCAAAACTATCTATCGGAAACATGCGAAATATCGACCAGCATTCCGAGTTGCTGCATCTCGGCGACCACACTGCGTCCGAAATCCGTAAGTCCGCCATGGCGTTCGTCGTTGTGACTATCGATCCAGCCGGTAGCTGCACCCCACGCAAGCGTAATCGATCGCACCCCAAGGCGGTAGAACGTACGCAGAACGCCGAGATCTTCGTCAATACCACGCCCACCCTCTATCGAGATCAGCACTGCGATTTTGCCTTCAGATTGCGCCTGAACAACGTCATTGGCGTTTAGTGCCAACGCAAGATCGTCTGGGTTCGCATCGATAGTGCGATGAATAGCGTCGATCTCACGCAGAGTAAGTCGCATAGCGTCGAGATCGCTGCCTTCGTCGTTGATCCAAACTGCGAAGAAAGCAACGCCGACTCCGCCCTCGCGCATCCTAGGAATGTCGACATGCCCGGCATCTAGCCGTTTGCTGAAGTCGGGGAATCGCTACAGCAGGTGAGTGGCAGTATCGATATGAGTGTCGAACACCAACGACCTGGCGTGAAGCTACTGAGCTTCTTTCGAAACCTCTAAACCGTTACTCAAATCACTTCTCCAAATTTGGTCATGATCTATTCCGAAAATATCTATATCGACACTGAGGCAGTTCATAGTTTTGTCGAACTACCACCCCGTGGACTTCGGCTCGCATGGTACGCAGTCACTTCGCCGTGAATCAAGGTGATTGGTACCCCGCTTACATCGCTCACGACTCAACTCGAAATCGGTATAGTACCGATCTGTAAAATCCACCTCATCTCAACCTAGAGCCCGTCCAATGAACCTCTATGTGCGCAACATTGAACACCTGAACTTCATTCGCTTGATTTTGTTCACTTTCCTCGTCTCAGGATTGATTTTGACTGTTTCATGCGGTTCTGCCTCGACCTCCGTAGATGCTGAGAGCGTTGCGCCGGCTTCTGGAACAGGTGATGAGCTTGGTGAGATATCCAGAGTGTTCTCAGTTGAGAAGCTGTTCACTCTTGACGATTTCGTTACAGCCGGATGGAAGAAGTCGAAGCAGTACGACACCGAAACTGTCCCTGAGGCCATCGACATTTGGTACGGGTTCTACAGCGGAAGAGATATCGAGGTGCGGTTTTATGAGTCATATGAAGTAGCTAGCACGGTGGGCTTCAATGACGCAGCTGATGTCGTCGATATCAGCGCGACAATAAAAGTCGCTCGCAATGCTGCTGGCGGTTCAGGCAGCACCACATATAAGGCATTCGCAGTTGTGGGGAACACCGTGATGCTCTGTGAACTGGCAATCGAGTCGTGCATCGCGCTCGTCGATGCTCTGGGCGTGAATAGCGGGTAGTACGGAACAAAACAAGACCCCCAGCAACTGCCAAGGGTCTTGTTTTGTGGTTCATATATGGAGCCAACGGTGAGGATTGAACTCACGGCCTGCTCATTACGAATGAGCTGCTCTACCACTGAGCTACGTTGGCGTGTTGGACTTCAGATTCGATGCGAATTAGCTCGTCACCGAACCGAGTACCGATTAAGACTACGACGCTCCCGTCGGTTCAGCAACGAATTTCGTGACGCATAACAAGTATTGCGTAGTTGAATGTGCCTGATACCAACTCAGCTAATCATCGCCATCCCGGCTGAATCCCATCTCGTCGACTACTCGGTTCGAAGGCTTCAAACCCGATTTCGTAGCGAACTCTAACCGATTGCCTTCCGGGTCGTAAACGTAGAAGGCACGCTGGCCATCAACACGCTCGGTTGGACCCTTGATGATCTCGTAGCCAGCTTCGATCATCGCTTCAAGCGCCTCATCGAAATCGTCAACTTCAAACGCTGTGTGAATGTTCGGAGTGTCGTCAGCAGGTCGTTGGACGAGATGAACCATCGTGCCATCGGCAGCCTGCATCCATATCAGCCCGTCACCACTTTCCTGTGCCGGAATGATCTCCAGCCCCAGCAAATCTTTCCAAAACCCCAAAGCACGGCCGCGGTCTCGCATGGGCATCGACTGATGATGAATTGTGTTTATCTTTATTTTTGCCATTTGATGTTTATATATGCCCTAACTGTGATAAATCAATTCAACTAAGAGATAGCTTTACGTGCACTATCAAGAGCGTTGTAGCAGAACTCAGCAGCTCCACGAGGACTGTAATCGGCTTCTCGAGATTGCATAACACTTACTTCCGCAAACACCGGAAGATCCTCAAGCCCGTTCGCTCGGAGTGCTGTCAGAAATCCCGGAATATCGATCCCTCCGTCACCGGGCAAACAGAACTGAACCTGCCCATCGATCTTCTCGCCGTCCTTGATGTGAACCATTGATGAATACTGGGCGCACCGATCTACGCTATGAACCATCTCACTGCCTTCAACAACGAAGTGGGAAATATCCAAATCCAGCTTCAGATTCGGATGCTGAGTTTGCTCCATCATCCAAACAGCCTTCTCGGGAGTTTCAAAGTCAGTTCCCGCGTGCGCCTCGATAGAAACGATCACATCGCTCTCGGCCGCCATGTCGGCAAGTGAAAGAAAGGCATCTCGTATTTGTTCTTTCCCTGAAGACCAGGGAGGTGCTGAATGACCTGGAGTGGTGGTGATAAGTACTGGTGAATCATCGAAATGAAGCCGCTGGACCATTTCGAACTTGCGTTTAGCGTCTTCAAGCATCGCCATACGATCGGCCTGGGGAGCACAGACATCCAACAATGCAAACAGCAGTGGCGACCCAAATCCCAGATCCTGAGCCAGCTTGCCGAGGTCGTTTTGCTGTGAAGCACTGAACCTCACCGGGTTCGACTGCCAGTCGTTCGCTGCACAAATCTCAAGCGCTTCGTACCCAACATCCTTGATCAACTTCACTGCTTCGAAGGGGTCGACCATCTTGAGAGCGTACGTCGAATATCCAAGAGAAAATGCCACGAATAGTGTTCCTTTCGAGAACCAATTACGATCATGCGAGAAACAGACCTAAAGCACAGAGGCTACTTGCCGAAGGGCTGGAATTCTAGCAACGGTGACCCCAATGAAGGGTGAGAAATCACCGAATTCAATCGGGAATGTGTGGGTATTCACACAAATGTGCCCCTACATAGCTGTTGCGTAAATTACACACACAAGCTGGGGTCTTATCCCGCAGCGTTCTGGTGTGTACACCGGGCGACGAATATCGACGAGAGGTTGATATTAGTAATACTGC
>CAVOCL010000201.1:0-4538 GCA_963694185.1 Dehalococcoidia bacterium | reverse complement strand
TGGCGCGAAGCTCGCCAGATATTCAGTTCCATTCAAGAAATCGATTAGTACAAGTCACTCATGAAAATCGGCATCCTCGGCCTGCCTTCAAGCGGCAAGACCACGATATTTAACTCCCTCACTCGCGGTAAAGCCGACACCGGTGGATTCGGCGCCAGCCGTTCTGCCAACGTTGGAGTGGCGCACGTTCCCGATGAACGGGTCGACATCCTGACCAAGATGTACAAGTCGAAAAAGACGATTTACGCCGAGGTCACTTACGTCGACCTGCCCGGCAGTACTTCTGGTGATCTCTTCGAGGGCGAGGCGATGGCCCAACTCCAGCAGGTCGATGCGATTCTGCATGTGGCACGTGGATTCGAAGACGAATCGGTACCCCACCTCGAAGGAACAGTCGATTACAAGCGTGATATCGAAAAGGTTTCATTCGACATTCTGTTTGCCGATATTGCTCTGCTCGAACGCCGGATCGAACGGCTCGAAAAAGGCCTGCCAAAGCTTAAAGTTGCCGATCGAGAAGAATCAGTCAAGAACATCGAAACCTTGAAACGACTTCAGGGCGATCTCGAAAACGGCATTCCGTTCCGTGACCGTGAACTCGAATCTTCCGAAACCAAAGCAATTTCCGATACCTTCACGCTGAGCAGCCTGCCATTGTTGGTTGCCCTGAACATTGGTGAAGACGATATCGCCAATACCGCCGAACTCGAAGGGCAGTTGGCTGAACTACTCGACGGCAAGTTGACTGGTGGAGCGGCTATCTGCGGAAGCCTCGAAGCCGAACTGGTCGGCATGGAAGCTGAAGAAGAAGCCGAAATGCGGGCTGGCTTAGACGCTGGAGAACCCGGTCTTTCCCGAATGATCAAGCTGTCGTACAAGGTGCTGGGCCTGAACTCATTCCTCACTGTTGGCGAAGACGAAACCCGCGCCTGGACAGTGAACATCGGGGCACTGGCTCCCAAAGCGGCGGCAGTAATTCACTCTGATATTGAACGTGGATTCATTCGCGCCGAAACTGTTGCGTATCAAGATTTCATCGACTGTGGCACGATGGCAGAAGCAAGAAACCGGGGCCTGTTCCGTCAGGAAGGTCGCGAATACGTGGTTCAAGACGGCGATATTCTCAATTTCCTGTTCTCGGTGTAAATTCACCTCTACTCGCTAGTTCGAAAACTTTTAAGGAACTTATGACTGCTGAAGATCTGGGCTCTGTTGGCAACACACCCGCCGGCGACATTTTGACAAGCCGCAAGGTGTACATGGTGACGATGGTTCAACCATCGCCCGGTGCGCCTAACGGATTTGAAGAGAAGTACAACGCCTACTGGCAGGCCGTTGAGAGGCACCTTTCGCAGCTTGAAGCAAAAGCTGGAGTGGTTGTGCGGATCTTCGCCGAGGGCGTGATCGGTCGTGGCGATGACGCCATGCTGATGGTCCAGCAATCGAATCCAGGTGCTCACAGTCTTGCTCGCCAGCGAATATCAGCCGGGGCAGTGTTTGAGGAATTTGAAGACACCGATCTATTTGGACAGGTAATCGATTGGGGTCGATGCCTGCAGAGCGGCCTAATAAACCGCACGGTCGCCGACGAGATTCAGGCTAAATACACCGAAGCCGCCGACAAGCGAATTGAGCATCTTCAAACTCGCCTTGCAGAGGGCATTCTCGAATCTGAAGCTGCCCTATTACTCAGCGGCGACCCCAACATTGCCATTCCTGACGGCGTCGAAAAGTTTGTTGTTTCACCGCCGGAACTCGATGAACTTCAACGCTGGGTGCAGGAGGCCAACGAAGCCATTCGGCAGCAGATGGCCGAAGAGCAGGCACGTGCCGCAGCAGGTCAGCCACCGGCAGGTCCTCAGGCCGCTAACGATCAAAATGACGATGGTGACGCTGGCTCCAAGCTGTGGACTCCCGGCTCGTAATCTGCTGCACGGGTCTCTTAGTAAAACTCGGTACGAATCACGGAGAGTGAATGCCAAATCTGGCGCAAATCGAACACAACCCGCCAACTTTCGATAGCGGAATCGGGCTGTATCTCCACGTACCGTTTTGCCAGACCAAGTGCCCGTACTGCGATTTCAACACATACTCAGGAATTGAAGAGCAAATTCCGGGGTACGTGCGTGCGTTAGAAGCTGAATTAGAGGGCTGGGGAAGCCTGCTTGAGCGTCCGCCTGTTAGGACTATTTTTCTGGGCGGAGGCACTCCTTCGTATCTGCCAGCCGAATATATTCGAGACATCATGGCGATCATCAAGCAGTCGTTTAAGCTAGAAAGCTCTGCTGAAATCACCATGGAGTGCAATCCCGGTGATGTGACCTCTAAAAACGCTGCGTTCTGGCTGGCCGCCGGAATCAACAGAATTTCAATGGGTGTCCAGAGTTTCGACGATGGACTGCTGACACTCCTTGGCAGAAGGCACACCGCTCTTGAAGCCAAACAAGCGTTCAAAACACTCCGCGGTGCAGGATTCGAGAACCAATCGCTCGATCTGATTTATGGCCTGCCCTACCAAACAGTTGAGCAGTGGTCAGACACACTCAAGCAAACCATCGCTCTCAATCCAGATCACGTCTCGCTGTACGGGCTACAAATCGAACAGGGGACACCGCTGGCGGTCGATGTCGAGGCTGGAAAGTACCCGGTTCCTGACGACGATCTTGCCGCCGATATGTACGAGGAAGCCCAACGCCAGCTAGCGGTCAACGGATTCCAACAGTACGAGATATCGAACTGGGGCAAAGAAGGATTTGAGTCTCGCCATAACCTGATCTACTGGATGAACGAGCCGTATCTGGGCGTCGGACCGGGAGCACATTCGTGGTTGGTGGGACAACGGTTCGCCAACCTCAAATCGCCACGTCGATACGTAACCGTTGTTGGCAACGACTATAAATTACAAGGCGCCGACCCTGTCGCAACCATGCACACCCCGGCCGGGCCCGTAGATCAGGTCGACATCACCACCCCGGCTGTCGATATTGCCGAAACGATGATGATGGGAATGCGCTTGAACAAAGGCGTCAGCTACAAGCGATTTGAAGAGCGATTCGGTATTGGAATGGATATCGTGTTCCCGAAAGAAATAAGCCGGTTGCTGGGACTCGAATTGATCGAAGTGACAGATGATGCAGTGAGGCTGACTGAACGAGGTCGACTGCTCGGCAACGAGGTATTTGCTGAATTTATCGGCGAAGGGTAGCCCCAAAGGACATCTGAAGCTTGTTTGTTGTAGGTACTGCAGGACACGTAGATCACGGTAAATCGACGCTAATTCAGGCGTTAACCGGAATCGATCCCGACCGTCTGCTCGAAGAGAAGACCCGTGGCATGACCATCGAGTTGGGATTTGCCTGGCTCACCCTGCCATCTGGTACCGAGATAAGCATTGTCGACGTGCCCGGACACGAACGTTTCATCAAGAACATGCTCATGGGTGCCGGTGGCGTTGACGTTGCTCTCCTGATCGTCGCTGCAGATGAAGGCGTGATGCCACAAACCCGAGAACATCTTGCAATTCTTGACCTACTTGGCATCGACACCGGATTGATCGTGATGACGAAGAAAGATCTGGTGGATCAGGACTGGCTCGATCTGGTCACGTTGGATGTGCAGGAAACGCTTGAAGGTACTTCTTTAGAAAACACCGAAGTCGTTGCAGTATCTGCAGAAAATGGAGAAGGGCTGGATGAGCTTCGAACGGCTCTCGACAAGCTAATAAGCGATCTTCCTGCGCACCGCAGCACAGGTAATCCACGGCTGCCAGTCGACCGATCGTTCACCATCACCGGCTTTGGCGCAGTGGTTACTGGAACGCTTGCCGATGGAGCGCTGAAAATCGGCCAAGAGGTCGAGATATTACCTTCGGGCCAGCGTGCACGAATCAGGAGCCTGCAGGTTCATGAAACCTCGCACGATCAGGTTGGTCCCGGAACCCGATTAGCCGTGAACCTTAGTGGCATCGACCACTCAGATATCGACCGTGGTGATCTGGTGACAACCGTAGACTGGCTCAAATCTTCCACTGCGTTCGATGCTACGTTCAGGGTGATTCCCGATGCGCCACGCCCCGTTCGTCACAACCACAAGGTGACCCTGTTCGCTGGAACCCGAGAGATCCCAGCCACGGTAAGACTTCTAGAGGGCGATCAGATCATGCCCGGTTCGAGTGGATGGGTTCAGTTGCGTACGACCGAGGAAGTGCCTGTTGTACGAGGCGATTCGTTTGTTGTACGAGATACAGAGAGCACTCTCGGCGGTGGTCAAGTTCTCGAACCGAATGCCCCACGCCGCAAGCGCAATGACGCTGAAACGTTATCGCGATTACGAACAATTGCCAGCGGTTCGAGCGAAGACGTTACGTTCGATGCCCTGACCGATATCGAGCCAGCGACAATCGCACAGTTAGCTGGGTTAACTGGGACCGGCGCCGACGAGATCGAAGCCGCTGTATCGACTCTCGAATCGGAAGGCAGAGTGAAAAAACTTGGCTCCGATCAAGAATTCGTCATATCGACTGGCGGCTGGGAGAGTTT
>CAVOCL010000200.1:0-4549 GCA_963694185.1 Dehalococcoidia bacterium | reverse complement strand
TACACAACTGACGATATAACGGCGATCATCGGTGTTAGCGGAAAATTAGAAGGCAACGTACTTTACGGTTTCAGCGACGAAGTATCGACGGAAGTTGTAAGACGAATGATCGGCGAAGACATGGATGCTCGTGATCCGATGGCACTTTCTGCTCTCGGTGAAATTGCGAACGTGATCACTGGTAACGCAGCCACTGAACTGGCATCAAACGGTTTCACCTGCGACATTAGCCCGCCGGTAATCATCGAACCTCGTGGATCGACGTTGACCTCAACGGTGCCGAAGCAGATTCTCGTAACGTTCAAGAGCGATCTTGGCATACTTACAGTCAGGATTGGTCTTTCGGAGAACGCTCGATACAAAGAGCGCACTGCTTAGTAACTAATCGCAAAAATCCTGAAAAGTCCTAGTCAGAAGATACTCGCATTATTGCGGGCCTTCGCTAGGATTTTTCGATTTAAGGTTTCGGAGGGCAAAATTGCTGGCTCGAGTCTGACTGGCTACCCGACTATTCCGTAGACACTGCCCATTGCCCTCGGTACGATGACTTGCGGCTCTACATTAATGAGCACTCCCCGCACTGCGAATTTTCAGAAATATCTGCGGGGTCGCGACAAGCCAGAAGCGAGTAATCGTTCGTGAATATCCACGAGTATCAAGCGAAGCAAATCCTCGATGACTTCGGTGTTCCAACACCGCATGCAGAGGTAGCCTCAACGGCCGCAGAAGCGAAAGAAATCGCCTCCCGCATTGGCGGGCGAGTTGTGGTCAAAGCCCAAGTTCATGCCGGAGGCAGAGGCAAGGTTGGCGGCGTAAAGCTGGTCAACAGCCCAGAGGAGGCCGAACAGGTGGCGGCATCGCTGCTTGGCACTCGACTGGTAACCAACCAGACTGGCGCCAACGGCGTTCCGGTTGAAAAGGTGATGATCGCCGAGACGCTCGATATCAAAGATGAGCTGTATATCTCGATCGTGATCGATGGCGATCTTGGTGCGCCGGTTGTTATGGCCAGCACCGAGGGTGGCATGGATATCGAAGAGGTCGCTGAGCATTCTCCCGAGAAGATATTCCGGGTCGCTGGCGATCCGCTGATCGGCCTCACCACGTACCACGCCCGTGACATCGCCCTGGCACTCGAAGTTCCCGCCAAGGCATTGCGAGCGACTACCAAGCTGATTACTGATTTGTACAGGGTGTTCATCGAAAACGATTGTTCGTTGGTCGAGATCAACCCGCTGGTCATCACTGAAGACGATCAGATCATCGCCCTCGACGCCAAGATCAATCTCGAAGACGATGCGCTATTCCGTCACCCCGAACTTGCCAAACTACGTGACCCTAACCAGCAGGATCCACTTGAGCAGCGCGCCGACAAGGCCGACCTTGCTTACGTGAAGCTTGATGGTGGTCGCGTTGGTTGCATGGTGAACGGTGCCGGGCTCGCAATGGCAACCATGGATATCGCAAACGCCGCTGGAGCACCTCCGGCCAACTTCCTGGACATTGGCGGATCGGCCGATCAGGGTCGAATTGAAGAAGCGTTCAAGATCATCATGGCCGACGATGACGTCGAGATGATTCTGGTGAATCTGTTTGCGGGGATCGCACGCTCCGACATTGTCGCTCAGGGCATCGTCGCTGCCGCTAATGAAACCAACGCCACGCTGCCAATAGTTGTTGCGATGCGTGGAACAAACTCTGAAGAGGGAATTAAAATTCTCGCCGATTCAGGTTTGAACATCACGGGTGCGCCCGATCTTGCTGGAGCAGCCGTGGCGATAAAACGGAAATTACAAGAAATGGGAAATTCCAACTAATGGCTATTCTTGTTGGATCAGATACCCGACTTCTTGTACAGGGACTTGGGCGAGACGGAAGTTTCCAGGCGAGTCGAACCCGCGAATACGGCACCAACATGGTCGCCGCTGTTCACCCGGGTCGAGACGGCCAGAAATTCGAAGACGCAGTTCCTTACTTCTCAACGGTTGCAAAAGCAGTTGAAGAAACCGGTGCGAACACCGGAGTGATATTCGTTCCTGCACCGTTCGCTATGGACGCAATTATTGAGCAGGTTGACGCTGGCATGGAACTGGTGGTCTGCATCACCGAGGGCGTTCCTGTTCTCGATATGGTCAAAGTAATGGAGTACATCAAGGACAAGCCGACCCGATTGATCGGTTCGAACTGCCCTGGTCTGCTCAGCCCGGGCTCGAAGGCGAAGGTCGGAATTGTTCCCGGCAACATCGTTCGCCCCGGCAACGTTGGAGTTGTCTCACGCTCGGGCACGCTGACGTACGAAGCAATTGCGCAGCTAGTGCAGTACGGCATGGGTCAGTCGACCTGTGTCGGCATTGGTGGCGACCCGGTTCACGGAACAACGTTCACTGATGTGTTGGAATTGTTCGAGGCCGACGACGAAACCGAAGCGATCGTATTGATCGGTGAAATCGGTGGAATTCGAGAGCAGCTTGCAGCCGATTACATCAAGGAACACGTAACCAAGCCAGTTGTTGCGGCAATTGCCGGGCAGTCGGCTCCTGCTGGCAAGCGCATGGGTCACGCCGGTGCGATCGTCACGGGCAAGGCTGCGTTGGCTTCCGAGAAGAACAAGGCGCTCGCCGAGGCTGGAGTTCACGTTGTGGAATCGCCAGCACTGATCGGTGCCAAGATGAAGGAAGTGCTCGGCTCTTAGGCCGGGCGATTTCCCGAAGATGACGTTTACCGAACGCTACGTTCATACCGGCAATATCGCGCTGAACGTGGCGGAATGGCCAGCGCCGTCGCCCGATTCACAGGTCATGGTTATGATTCATGGCTACGGATCGAACTGGCACACGTGGGGTCGCGTGGTCGACAAGCTTTCAGCAGAGTTTCATCTGTTTGCGCTCGACCTGCGGGCTATGGGCAGGTCAGGTCGGCTTGGGCAGAAATCGGAGCGCCAGATTTGGGCCGACGATCTGACTACTGCCTTGCCTCTTATCATCGATAAGCCTGCGATTCTGGCAGGTCACTCACTTGGTGGTTGGGTTACAGCTGCGGTGGCTTCGGAGCATCCTGATCTGGTTTCTCGTGTGATTCTTGTGGAGCCGTACTCTGGTTCGAGTTCCGAGGCTGGAAAAAAGGAACGCCAGCAGAGACACGAGGAACGCATGGAGCGGGCGGATTTGATCAGGCAAGCCCGAACGCCTGATGATCTAATTCCGATGGTTACTGCTCGGTACGCCGGCGCTTCTGAAGGCAGTATTGGGTACGTCACTCGTATGTACTTCGAGCTGGATCCTGCGCTTGAAGAGGGTCGAATGAGTCCGTCCAAAGATGTCGATTTATTCGAGGATCTGTTCAGGGCGATCCAGTGCCCAACTCTGCTCATTCAGGGCAACGTAGAAAAGGGCGGAATCATGTCGGATGAAGAAGCCGCAAGGGTGATCGGCCTAATCCCCAATTCACGTCTGCTGAGCTGGCCCAAAGTTGGCCACTCCCCGCACATAGCCCGCAACCACGATTTCATCAGGGCGGCAAAGCGTTTCGCGGCTGAATGAAGTGGGTGCCATTGGCACTTATTCTGGGTGGGCGCGCGTTTTTTGTCATTGCGAGGAACCTGCCCAACCAATCATTGGGCGACTGGTAACCTCTGCCGCAGGAGATTTCATGTCTGATTACGTTGAGAAGAAGTTTGCGGCGACTGCCATTGAGATGAACTATGCCGAGGGGCCGGACAACGGGCCGCCACTGGTTTTGATCCACGGGTTGAGCGGCCACTGGGCACAGTGGGAGACGGTTATCGACCAGTTCTCTACCAGCTGGCATGTGTATGCAATCGACCTTCGCGGCCACGGCGACTCAGGACGAGTACCGGGCGATTACCAGTGGGACAAGTACGCGATCGAGGTCATCGAATTTTTGAATAGCGTCGTGAAGCAACCGGCGTTTGTTATCGGGCATTCAATGGGTGGCGTAACGGCCGGAGTAGTGTGTGCTGCAGCGCCTGGTCTTGTTACCGCGGCCGCGTTAGAAGACCCTCCGCTGTACACCAACGAATGGTTTACTGAGTCGACTTTTGCGCCATCGTTTCAGGCGGCGCTTGATATTCGGAACAAGAATTTGGGCGTAAAAGACACAGCTATCGAAATCCGCAAGATCGATGATGTTTCTTCCGACGAACAGGTTGTAATGAGGGCATTTTCCATCACCAAGACCGATCCTAACGTGTGGGCGACCGTGATAGAAGGTCGTGAGGTGGGTTCGTTGAGCGCCGATGACATCCTGAGTTCTATTACAACCCCTGTGCTTTTACTACAGGGGAGCCCGGACATGGGTGGAGCGCTCAGAGATGTGGAAGCGACTCGGGCGATAGATCTTCTGGATAATGGACGCCACGTGAAGTGGGAAGACGTTGGGCACATGATGCACATGGCTGAGCCCGAACGCTTCGTTCAGCTGGTCAACGCATTCTTCAGGCAGGTGCTGCGGAAGGGCTAGTGGCGGGGGTGGTTTTACTTCGCTTAAAGTCCTCTCCATTAGGGAGAGGATTTAGGTGAGGGGGAATGAG
>CAVOCL010000199.1:0-4577 GCA_963694185.1 Dehalococcoidia bacterium | reverse complement strand
GCCAGTGCATAACCCACAGGAGCCACCCACCATGGAACAACGCCAGTACAGCTGCGAAAAGTGCCACTCCACAACGTTCAAAGCCGGCGAAATACGAACGACCGGATCAGGCATCAGCCGACTCTTCAATCTCCAGAATCAGAAGTACCAGACCGTATCCTGCACAAAATGCGGATTCACCGAGCTATACCGACTCGACGGCTCAGGCTTCGGCAACGTCCTCGATCTATTCGTGGGCTAAATTCGCCCTGTTTCGTGAACAAAACTTGTCATTTCAATGAATGGTGAAACAAGCTAATCTCCAACCTATGTTCACCAAAACCGCCAAATACTACGACGCCGTCTATTCATATAAGGACTACGCAGCTGAAAGCCAGCTAATCACCTCTATAGTCCGTGAACGTGTTCTAAATGCTGAAACACTTCTCGATATCGCCTGCGGAACCGGAAAACACCTCGAACACCTCACAACACAGTTCGATTGCACCGGCATCGATCTCGACGAAGAAATGATCGAAATCGCCAGCGAACGAATCCCTGGCACGCCCCTCCACACCGGAGACATGTGCGCATTCGCCCTGAACACAGAATTCGATGTCGTTCTGTGCCTCTTCTCGTCCATCGGCTATACAAAAACCGTCGAGCGCATGGAACAAGCCATCGCCAACATGGCGAAACACGTAAAGCCCGGTGGAATCCTTCTCGTGGAGCACTGGCTTACGCCAGAATCATGGCTCGTAGGTCAAAAATAATCCAGCACCTACGAAACTGATGAATTTATAGTCACTCGCATGATGGTTTCCGAACCAGTAGAACGCGGCCGACTCGTTCTCGAATACATGATCGGCGACTCTTCAGGAATTTCGCACGTGACCGAAACCCACGAAATGGGCTGGTTCACGCACAACGAATACCTAAACGCCTTCAAAAAGGCCGAATTACAAGTAGAACACCGCGAAGAAGGCCTTACCGGCCGCGGCATCTACATCGGCCGCAAAGCCTAAGAACGGCTCAACTACGTTTTCCACGCTTCTGTACTCGCGTGCCCACCCCCACGTAACTTGTACGTGACAGCCCTCTCCTGTTAATAGCCCTGAACAAGCTAAACTGACGAGTAGAGGCAGGCTGATCATGCATTCAGCGGGAAGT
The DNA here is from genome assembly GCA_963694185.1 of Dehalococcoidia bacterium. GTDB lineage: Bacteria > Chloroflexota > Dehalococcoidia > Lucifugimonadales > Lucifugimonadaceae > Lucifugimonas. The sequence continues at coordinate 3,428 of CAVOCL010000199.1, read as the reverse complement.
CGAACCCGCCGAGCACCACCCAATCGCACGAATACCGTCTGCCAGTGAGTTAGCGCAACGATATGGATTCTTTCCGCTTTGTACACGCGGCAGATCTTCACATCGATTCACCCTTTGCGGGTGTCGGTGACGCCGATAATCGAGTAGCGACCCGTCTTCGAGAGGCAACTTATGAAGCCTTTCAGAACCTGGTCGATCTTTGCATTAACCAAAACGCAGACTTCCTCGTAATCGCTGGTGACGTTTACGATGGCGCCGACCGTTCAGTAAGAGCGCAGTTACGATTCCGTGACGGACTTTCCAAGCTCTCCGAAAAGGGCATCAAAACCTTCGTAGTTCACGGCAATCACGATCCTCTCGACGGCTGGCAATCTTCAATTACGTGGCCAGAAGGTGTTCACATCTTCGGTGCGACCCCAGAATGGGTGAATTTCGAAAAGAACGGCGAAGTTGTTGCAGCAGTTCAAGGAATGAGCTACCCAACACGCGAAGTAAACGACAACCTCGCAGTGCAGTTCAGTCCACCGACTTCCGGCAACCTATTTGCAATCGGACTCCTTCACGCTAACGTAGGAGCCAACTCAGCCCACCCGAACTACGCACCATGCACAGTCGAAGACCTCTCGGAATCGGGAATCGACTACTGGGCACTGGGTCACGTTCACACTCGCCAGACTCTTAAACGAGCCGCTCCCGTAATCGCCTACCCTGGCAATACGCAAGGACGTCACCCCAACGAAACCGGCGCTCGTGGAGCACTGGTTGTTGATGTTGATCCTTCAGGAGCTTCCCGTTCTGAATTTGTTGCACTCGACGTAGTGCGATGGGAACGCAGTCAGGTAGATATTTCTAATCTCGAGACAATCGACAGTCTCGATTCCGCCATTCGACAGGCAACCGACAACTTGAGCGTGCAGGCCGAAGACCGAGACGTCGTTAGCCGCCTGACTCTCGTTGGACGAGGCCCGCTTCATGAGCAGTTGGCAGTAAATGGTGCTGTTGAAGACTTATTGGATTCAGTTCGAAGTGCTTGGAGTGGAGGCGGATCGCCGTGGGTATGGGTCGAACGAATTGTCGACTTTACTCGACCCGCCATCGACATCGAGTCACGAGCCAAGGCTGACGACTTTTTGGGCGCCACCCTTAAACGAGCACTGCTATCGTCTATCGAATCAGACGAAATCGATCGTCTGACAGAAGTCGTCTCAGATGTTTACACCGGTCGACGTAACGGTCTCGAAAAGCCGAGCGACGAGCAGGTTTCAGCCTGGGCAGAAGAAGCCCGCTGGTATCTAGCCGAGCTGTTGGAGCAGGGGAAGTAACTTGCGACTAACAGGCATCAATATAGAAAACTTCGGACCCTTCGCTGACAGGCAATTCGACGATTTATCAGGCCGCCTCACGCTACTGCAGGGACCAAACGAAGCCGGTAAATCGGCGATTCGTGCGTTCTTGCGCTCGACCTTGTTCGGATATGTAACCCGAGCCGATCGTGCATCGTTGCGTGAACTGTTCATGTACAACCACTTCAAGCCCGAAGCTGGTTCAGGTGCAATTTCACTCGTTACTTCGCCGGATACAAATTTCAACATTCACCGACGTGACGGCAAAAAACGTGGCGAAGTAACAATTTCTGGCGATGCGGCCGGTGGCGATGATTTGCTTCGTACGCTGTTGGGCGGAATCGATAGCGAGCTTTACACAAACGTGTTCTCGATATCGCTCAGCGAACTGCAGGCAATGTCCTCGCTGAACTCAAACGAGATTCGAGACAAGATCTACTCGGTCGGTCTCGGTCTCGCCAACGTTTCTCTCACCGACGCTCGTGGCGAACTCGACGATGAGCTGCGCAAGCTCCGAAGCCCTCGTGCCGGACGAATGCGAAAACTCGAGAAAGATCTCGGCGAAGCGCGAGCCAAACTCGAAGAAATTCGACGTGGCAGCGATCAATACGCCGAACTCGCCAACAATATTGAACAACTCGTTGAGAACATCGATTCTCAAACCGCTGAACTCGAAGACATGCGCTCGGGCATCGAACGCCAGAAGACGCTCGTCAGCATTCGCAAGCCATGGGAACGCAAAACCGAGATCGAACGACAGGTTTCAGAGCTTCCCGAAAACGACATGATCCCGGAAGACGGCCTTCTACAGCTAGAAAATCTGGTTGAGCAGAAGAACGGTCTTCAGGCACAGATGGACGATGGCGATCTTCGACAGCAGGAGCGCAAATCTGAATCTGAATCAGTAGGCGTTGTCGAAGCATTCATCGAACAGGGCAGCGATATACGCAAGCTTCTGATGGAGACTGCCTACTACACGAAGGCAGTGAACGATCTTCCAATCGTCGAGCAAGAACTCGAAAAAGAGCAGGCACAACTCGATCGTGATCTCGCAGAGCTTGGCTGGTCGGAACAGGCCGTTACCAAGTTCGAAACTCCGTTGGACCTACAGTCGAACCTGGAATCAGCAGGGCGAGAGCTAACTGTTGCACGACGCAATTATCAGGAAGCCGAACTCACGGTTCAAAGCCGAACTGAAGATCGCGAGACGCAGGCCGACGAAGCGACGAATCTTGCTGGAGCACGAGATGCTCTAACCGATGTTCCAAAAGAAATATCTTCCGATCTCGAGAAGAAGCGTGGTCGATTATCACGACTTCGATCAGCAATCGCAGACGCACGTTCGATCCGTTCTGAAATGAACGAGGGCCAGAACAACCTCGCTGAGGCGCTCGCACAGGTCGAAACCGAAGACATCGGCGGCTTCGTGGGATCAATTCTGCTACCGATCATGGTCATCATCGTGGGCATCGCCTCGATGGCCTGGAGCTACATGAACGCCGAACTTTCAGGAGGCCTCGCTGGCTTGCTGGCGTTAGTCGCCGGGTTCATGCTGATCTCGCGTGCTAAGGCGGCAGGCGGATTCAAGATAACCATCCGCAAACCTGCGATTGGTGAAGCCAAAGACGTTGCGAACGCTCAGGTTGAAGAGATTCAAGAGCGACTGGATGCCGTGACGAAGGAAATTTCTGAAATCGCCAAAGAATTTGGTATCGACGACACTCCTTCTATACGTGATGTTGAAGAAAAGGCCGGCGAACTCGATCGCTCGCTCGATCTACGCCGCAGGTTCGAAGCCCTATCGAGGGAATTTGAAACACAGGCTTCACGTCTCGCAACTATCGATACCCGCTTGACTGAAGCGCACTCGGCACTCGCTCTCAGTTCAAACACACTTGCCGACGTGCAAAACCGATGGCAGCTGCTTCTCGAACGATCTGAACTGCGCATCGACCTCGACCCGTCGCAGGCAGCCAACGTTATGGCCAGCATTCGAACGCTGAAGAGCCAGCAACGAACTACGGCCGGCCTGCGCATGCGCGTGTCTCAAATGTCCGACACTGCCGGCGAAATCGACTACCGACT
>CAVOCL010000198.1:0-4619 GCA_963694185.1 Dehalococcoidia bacterium | reverse complement strand
TTGGCAGTTGAGGGTCCGTTCACCCCGAATTTGAGATGTGCCAAGGCTCGCGAGTCGATTCCGATTGCCTTCATGCGGGCGGCGATTCCTCGTACGGCGTTGGAGCTTGTGAACATCATCCAGTCGTAGTTTGCGATGTTGCGCAGGGCTTCGTCGAGCGGTGCGGGATCGCGAACGGGAACGATTTCGATAGTCGGGTATTCGAGTACATCGGCTCCGAGGTCTTCGAGCTGTTTTACTAGTTTGGAAGCTTGTGAGCGTGCCCTTGTGACAAGCACACGCTTGCCGAACAACGGGCGGTTGTCGAACCATGTCATGGCTTCACGTAGACCAGCCACTTCGCCGATTACGAGTGCGACTGGCGCACCGATTCCGGCTTCGACACCTCTGGCGACGATTTCACCGATAGGCCCCGTTACGACTTTTTGCTTCAAGGTTGTGCCCCACTGAACGAGTGCTGCGGGACGTTCGTTCGAAACGCCGCGGGAGGTGAGAGCTGCAACGATGTCGTTCATGCCCTTCCAGCCCATTACAAATACGAGGGTGCCTGAGAGCCCGGCGAGGGCGTCCCAGTTGATGGTCGAGTCGGGTTTGTTGGGATCTTCGCTGCCGGTGACGATCGTTAGCGATGTCGACATGCCGCGCTGGGTGACCGGGATTCCGGCGTAGGCGGGTGCTGCGATGGTTGATGAAATACCGGGGACGACACTCCAGGGAACGCCCGCTGCGGCGAGATCAAGCGCTTCTTCGCCACCTCGACCGAACACGAATGGGTCGCCACCTTTGAGTCGGCAAACGGTCTTGCCATTTAGACCGAGTTCAACGAGTAGTTCGTTTATTTCCGTCTGGGTCATGCGGTGGTCGTCACGGCCCTTGCCTGCATCGTACATTTCGGCGTCGGGACGTGCTTCGGCGAGCAGGCGTGGTGATGCGAGGCGGTCGTAGACGACGGCATCGGCGGTGCGGAGGGATTCGAGGCCTTTGACGGTGATCAGACCGGGGTCGCCGGGACCAGCTCCAACCAGGGTGACGTGACCAAGTCTGGCGTTATTTTCTGGGTTATCCGGCATGATTTAGTTTGGGTTACCTGCGACTAGTTGCCTTGCGCCGCGTTCGACGAACAGCAGTCCCATTTTTTTGCCGATTTCCGCAGCGTTGGCTGCTTTATCTACCAAGTTTTCACGAATGATTGTTTGCCCATCGGGCGTTGAAGCGAAGGCTGAAAATTCGAGTCGTTCGCCTCGGACTTTGGCGTGTGCTGAGACCGAAGCCGAACAACCGCCGCCTACTTCGTCGAGAAACGCTCGTTCTGCGGTGATCTCAAGAACGGTGCCAGCATGATTCAACTTTTCCGCAGCAGCGATTGTTGAGGCGTCTTGGGCTCTGGTTTCGAGGGCGAGTGCGCCCTGACCGACGGCCGACACGAAGTTGGAGCATGAAAGATGTTGGCTGATTCGATCTTGAAGACCGAGTCGGTTCAGCCCGGCTGTAGCTAGAACGACTGCGTCGGGGCCTTCGGGGTCGTCGAGTGTTGCGAGCCGTGTTGGGACGTTTCCTCGAAGCGGCACGACGGTGAGATCGGGTCGAATGTTTTTGACCAGAGCCTGGCGTCGGGCACTACCTGTCGCTACCCGAGAACCTGCTGGCAGGTCTTCGAGTGTTTCGCCGTTTCGGCTGATGAAAGCGTCTCGAGGATCTTCACGATAGGGCACCGCCGCGAGTGCGAACTCGGGTGGCAGCGACGATGGCATGTCTTTCAGGCTGTGAACGGCGAGATCGACACGCTTATCGAGCAGTGCTTCTTCGAGTTCGCGAACGAAAACGCCAACACCGAGCGCCGCCAAAGCTTGTCGTTTGTCTCTGTCGCCGATCGTCTTGATGATGACGGTTTCGAACGTGATCTCGGGGTTGGCATCGCGGAGCGCATCGACCACATGACCGGTTTGGGTCAGGGCAAGTTCACTTCTGCGAGTGCCGACTTTAATCAGGAGTCCGGCTGTTGTATCAACGGTACTACTCATGGCTTTATTGAATCCGAGACGGCTGTTTGAGGCGCTAAGGCCTTAGGCTTTGCTCGCGGCGTCGTGCGTTTCGAGTGCTGAAACCAGCATAGCGCGTGCCTCGTCTGTATTGCCACTTTCGAAGATTTCTAGCATCTGATCGGTGATCGACACTGCCCATTCGTTCGGTGTGACTTTGAGATCACGAGCGCGTTGTTCCACACGCACGTCGGCGAGTAGGGGGCCTATGTCGGCCCATCGCAGGCACTGACAGTTGTCCTTGTCACTCATACGCTCACGAAGGCGACGTGCGAGTGCAGGGCTGGTGCCAGCAGTTGATACGGCTACGGTCACATCGTTTCGCTGGATGAGGGCAGGTGCGATCCATGTGCACAGCGGTGTGACGTCCATGACGTTGAGCAGGATGTTGCGTTCGGTTGCTTCTTTGAAAACAGCTTCGTTGGTTTCCATCGACGAAGTGTCGGCAACGATAACGATCCATGCACCTGCCAGATCGCCAGCCTGGTACTTCCGGTTGATCCATTCGATTTTGCCCGAATCGGCCTGTGCACGAAGTCCGGGTGAAATTTCGTCGTCAGGGCTGAACAGCTTTACTGTTGCACCACATTTAAGGAGGTAGTTCACCTTGCGTTCGCCTTCGTGGGCGTCGCCGCCAAAGACAATTCCAAGGCGTTCTTTTACATCGAGGTACATTCCGTAATAACGCGGCACAGTAAGCTCCGTTTCAGGTCAGGTGGTTTTTGAGTGGTTGATTGGTGAAATCAGGTCAGACGATTGGCTGTAGCTCTTCGACGACGAATTCTTCTTCAACGAAGTAACGTACGCGGGTCTTTTTGAATTCACGCAGGCTGTAAACAAGCGCACGTTCGTTCATGCCAGTGGCTTCTGCGATTTCGTTTCCGAACCGTTCACATTCTTCGGCCGATGTTCCGTGAACCATAGTGAAGTGTGAGTAGGGCCAGTCTTCGTAAATCGGTCGCTGGTAGCAGTGGGTTACGGCCGGGTGTTCTGCCATGATCACGCCAATTTCTTCGGAACGTTCTTCTGGAACCTTCCAAACGATCATTGCATTTGAAGAGAAACCGGCGCGTCGGTGGTGTAGAACCGCCGAGTAACGTCGCATGATTTTCTGCTCGGTTAGATCGGCTGCTTTTGCAAATAGTTCGTCAACGGTCATGCCGAGTTGGGCGGCCATCGAATCGAACGGTCGTGACACAGACGCCAGATCTTCTTGCATCACTTTCACATAGTCGATGACGTCTTGGGTCACATCGGGTGAAGTTGTGCTTGTGGTTCCCTGGTCGTCGGGTCGGTAGCCTTTGGTGGCGCTGGACTTTCCCTTGACCATGTCGAAATTGACACCGATTTTGAAGAACTTGATTGTTGGCAAGAGCCGGGTGAATGTTGCTCCGGTGAGCCTACCGAGATTGCTTATTTCGTCTTCGAGTGAGTGGTCGGGCGGAACGGCGATAGTGAACCAGAGGTTGAACTGGCCATCACGTTCGTAGTTGTGGCTAATTCCCGGGTGCTTGTTAAGGAAGTACGCTGCCTTATCGAGCTTGTCGTCGGGGAAGCGCATAGCTACCAACATCGACTGATACTTCAGTTTTCGGGTATCGAAAATGGCACCGATCTGGCGAACAACATTTTTCTTACGCAGGACACCGATTCTATCGATGACATCCTGTTCGGTTGTGCCTAATGTTTCCGCGATCGCTTTGTATGGTTCTTCTACCAACGGAAATTCGGCTTGAACCACGTTCATTATTTCGCGGTCAATCGGATCAAACTCATCAAAAGGCATAGTTATTCGCTGTCGATCTGGGCTCTACTGGCCGATGCTTTTCTCATTGGGTGGCGAGATAGGCAATAGTGGATGCTCTTCGTATGAATTGTATAAGAGAGGTCGGGTTATCTGTACCTGTTCGGTTCGCGGATGTACGTGAGGAAAGTTTCTATCGTTAGGTGTGTGTGTTGGCTACCATGCATTAACTGCAACCTAGCACTTTTACCATTCACGACCAGCAGAGAGTCAGCTGTTTTCAGCTGTGATCTCGTCGCTGAAGTCGAAACTGATGCGCCCGATACCTGGGACGATGGCACCGAAGTAAATGGTGCGGTTTCCAACCGTGAGATGGTTGCCGGTGATGTTCACGTCGATGGCTTTGTTCATCTGGAGACCAAACGTGTTGTCGTCGTTAACCTCGGCGAACGATGTGCGCGTGCCTTCCTTTTCAAAGGAAGTGTGCTCCATCGGTATTTCCAATATTTCGTCGACGCTAAGCGGGAGCATGCCCTTCACGTATCCCGAACCGAGAGTGTTTTTGAGAGTAAACCACCAGCCATCGGGTGTGTTTTGGAGACTGCCCTTTACGTATAGACGTCGAAGAATGAATGCGGGTACGCCAGGCATCAGACAACCCCCGTTGCTTGTAGGCAATTACATATTCGAAAATATTCTTGAGGCCAACCCATGGCAGTTACCCGCTTACTAGCTAGAGCTCGAACTGTATTAGGTTCGTATGGTGTGAGTTCGGTAGAACGTATTGCGGCATATTCGGCCAGCGATGGCCCCTTGCCTACGGTGGCTGCCACTTG
>CAVOCL010000197.1:0-4621 GCA_963694185.1 Dehalococcoidia bacterium | reverse complement strand
CCCCAATCCACTTCCGACAGTAACTCCCGAATTCTCAATGCCCGAATTCCCGGGATTCGTCGAAGAAAAACCTGAACCCAACTGGCTTGTAGCCGGCATCGTAATCGGCCTTTCAATAATCATCGGCGTCTGGCTGTTCATCTCACGACGTAGAATGCCCAAACCCAAAACGTAACCCGTAACTCGTCCTACTGGCGATTCCTGATCTATTCGAAAAGGCGACCTGTGACCACCGACCGCCACCGACCTAAAACCGCATTCGTTTACTCCGACGTGCTGTCGCAATATCAGCTTTCCGCCGAGCACCCACTGCGCCCAATTCGGCTGCAGCACATGCACGAGTTGATGAAATCGAGTGGCCTATTTGAACTCGAAAACGTCACGACTCCTGCGCCTCGCATTGCCACCAAGGCAGAAATCGAAACGAGTCATGATCCCGAATATGTAGCGATAGTCGAAGCTATTTCGAACGGGGGAATCGCACCCATAATGGGCGAGTTCGGCCTCGGTTCATCCGACAATCCAGTGCGCACCGGCATGTACGACACCACGGCTCTCACCGTCGGATCCGTTCTTACAGCCAGCGAACTTGTCACTTCAGGCGCCGCCGATGTAGCGTTCGCCCCGGCAGGCGGAGTGCATCACCACGCTATGTATCGCCGGGCCTCAGGATTCGGAGTGTTCAACGATGCTGTGATTGCCATGAAGGCGATGGTCGCTGCGGGTTTACGAGTCGCCTACATCGATATCGATTGCCATCATGGCGACGGTGTTCAGATGGGCCACTACGAAAGCGATCAGGTGCTCACGATTTCGATTCATGAGTCGGGTCAGTATCTGTTCCCGGGCACCGGCTATGTTCAGGAAATCGGTTCGGGCGACGGCACCGGTTACTCGGTGAACATTCCTCTCGGACCGTACACGCAAGACGCCGCATGGCACGCTGCTTTCGACGCGGTAATCCCGCCGTTGGTGAGTGCGTTCAAACCCGACGCCCTATTCACTCAACTAGGAATCGACACACATTTCCAGGATCCCCTGACTCATCTTTCGTTAACGACTCAGGGCTTCAATTTAGCCGTACAAAAGCTGGCTACGCTTGCATCGGATATCGGCAAGTGGGTGGCAGTTGGCGGCGGTGGTTACGATCTCTCAGCAGTAGCCAGATCGTGGACCATGGCGCTCGCAACAATGGCAAACTTCGACCTGCCTACCGACGTGCCTCGAACATTCACATCACTCGAAGGTCTAACCACATTCGACGACACCCCACCAGCTCCAACAGAAGCCCGGTACCTGAACGAAATAAACAGTTTCAACGCGAACTCACTAGAAGAGGTGAGAGCACTAGTGTTCCCGAAATTTGGGATCTGAACCAAGTCACAGTTACCACTGAAACTCCCGAAATTAGGTGACTAGTACATGCAACCAGCGATACAAGTCGCGTTCATCTGTGGATAAAATTCGCCGAGCCACGTTATGCCCTCAAGTTAAACAGCGAAATTCAGCAGCAAGCAGGTTGTGCTAAATGCCTTGGTTTGGAAAAAAGAACACGAATTCTTGAAACTCACTTCCGATATTCACATAGGCCATGCGTATCAGGAGTGGCAGGACACGGTCGTATCAACTGCAGGACTTTGTGGGGCAATAGTCGGTGGGACCAGATCTACGCTGGAGGAAATTAAGCAAAGCCATCTCGCGCCATTTGATGATATAAAACTGGTGATTGAAGCCACCACGTTGGCGCTGGAGATCACGGATAGATTAGCGTTTTCGATCGGAGGTCAAGTGTTTCGGGATCAGTTGCTGGAGCTACCAGTCATAGCCGTCACTTTGGACACCACTCTTTCTAAATTCAAATCGTCGTCTAAAGAACAAGCGAAAGCGTTTCCATTGATCGTACTCAAATCTACAATCTCCGACATTCAGACCGGTGTACCCGCCTATGCCAACATCCAGTCAATAATGAAGACGGATTCACACTTCTCTCAAGACGGTTCCCTAACCGGCGTCTTTCATGAACGCATTGGATCTGATTTCGGAGTTCAAGGTAACCCGACATGGTTGTCAGGCACGGTCAGCTCTGTAGCCAACGCACTCGTTGAGTCAGATTGTGCTGTGGCGATCAAACGTGCAGCGGCGGTGTTCAGTCCGACTACTTCATGACTGTTTGTCGAAATTAGTAAACATCTCGCGCAACGCCGGATACAACGCCCGGTACCGACCGTACGCATCGTCATAGGCACCCCGCAACGAAGCTTGCGGCCCAACCGAATCCAACCCAGTAAGCCATGCAGCCCCAGCGTCAACCACGCTCCCAAACACCCCGGCACCAACCGCCGCCAACATCGCAGCTCCTAAGGGCGCACCCTCCGACGGCCCAACCGTGCGCAACGGCAAATCCACTACATCGCTCAGCATCTGCAGCCAAATGGCGCTGCTCGCGCCACCGCCAACAGCTACGGCCTCCGAAGGGAGAACTCCCAGCTCAGTCATCAGCTCCAACGAATCGCGAAGCGCAAACGAAACACCCTCCATCACAGCCCTCGTCATGTGCCCCCGATCAGTGCCAGCGTGCATTCCGAAGAAAACTCCACGAGCGTTTGCGTCGGCATGAGGAGTGCGTTCGCCGGTCAGATATGGCAGGAATGTAACCGCACCTGATCCAGCATCCACCTTCGCGGCTTCAACAACCAGCTCGTCGAATCCTGCCCCACCGGAGCTACGCCGCCACCAATCGAGTGCTGCCCCTGCCGAAAGCACCACTCCCATCAAATACCACGTGCTCGGAATCGCATGGCGCATCGAGTGAATTCGCATACCCGGATCCGTCACCGGCGAATCCGTAGGCGCAACAACGGTTCCAGATGTCCCCACAGAAAACAAAGCGTCCCCTCGGGACACAACTCCAGCACCAACAGCCGCACATGCGTTGTCGGCTCCACCGCCCACAACCGGCACCCCTGGGGCAAGTCCGGTTTCTTTGGAAGCTGTTTTTGTAACTCCACCAGCGATTTCAGCCGATTCGACTACTGGTGGCAACAAATCAGAATCTATATCAAGCAGATCGCACATCTCGTCCGACCATCGACTTTTCACGATATCGAACAGCAGTGTTGCCGAGGCGTCGGAGGGATCGGTTCCGAGTTCGCCGGTTAGCCGATACCTGATGTAGTCCTTGGCGAGCAGCATGTGCGACACCCGTTCGAAGAGTCCAGGCTCGTTCTGTTTCATCCACAGGAGTTTCGTAACCGTGAAGCCTTCAAGCGCTGGATTGCCAGCCAGTCTTCTCAGCGATTCACTGCCGACCGTTTCACGAACATAGGCAGCCTCGGCACTTGATCGCACGTCATTCCATAGAATCGCCGGGCGTACCACCGCTCGCGCGCTATCAAGCGCCACCAGCGAGTGCATCTGCCCCGAAAGCCCAACACCCAACACCTCTGGCGAATCGATCTCCGCCAGTACTTGCCGAATCGACGAGCAAGTCCCAGCCCACCACTCTTCAGGCTGCTGCTCACTCCATCCAGGGCGATCGACGCTAACCGTCATCGGACTACTCGCCACGGCAAGTAGCTTCCCGTCAGGATCGACAGCAACAACTTTGATCGACGAAGTACCGACGTCAATTCCAATAAAAACAGGTTGGGTCATGATGGATGGGAGGGTATCAAGAGGCGAGCAAACCTGACACCGTCCACTGTCATGCTGAATTTATTTAAGTATCTTTCTCCCCCTTACGCAGCGAAAACGCCGAACGCAAACTGTCATCCTGAATTTGACCTGCCCTGAGCGCAGTCGATTGAGGTTCAAAATGTTTCTCGCAATCTCCGGAGCCAACGGTCCTCCCCCGGACCGGGGGAGTTAGAGGGGGAGACTGCGACGCGGAGCCGAGTCATTCCATGACGAGCGCGACTAACGAAACGCGCGGCCAAGTCCGCCTCGGACGCCCGGTGCGAAACGCCACAAAAGAAAAGACCCGCCACAAGGACGGGTCTCTCCCTAAATACTCAACCGAGTCACCACTCCGCGAACCAGCCAACAATAGCCATCTTCGTAGAAAAAGTAGCTAGCTACCCACCTACACTTCGCGGAATTCGCCTTCGACTGTATCGTCGTCGTCGTCATCATCGCTATCGCCAGCGTCCTCATCTGAAGCGCCTGAATCGGCATCATCGGCGTCTGGGCCAGCTTGATCACCACCCTCAACCGTGGCCTCTTCGCCACCGGCTGCCTGAGTCGCCTCGTAAACGGCCTGCCCAACAGCCTGCAACGCAGTCTGAAGCTCTTCCGTTACGGCTGCGATAACCGAAGTCTCAGCAGCCTCGTTTGCGAGTGCTTCCTTGACCGATTCGACCTTTCCTTCGACATCAACCTTGATGTCATCGGGCACCTTGTCGCCATCTTCCTTGAGAATCTTCTCAGCCTGGAACACCGCGCTTTCGGCAGCGTTTCGAGTCTCTACAGACTCACGCTTCACCTTGTCAGCCTCGGAGTTCTCTTCGGCTTCCTTTATAAGTCGCTCAACCTCGGCATCGTCCATTCCTGAACGACCCGTAATCGTAATGTGCTGTTCCTTGCCGGTGCCGTTGTCTTTGGCAGAAACCTTAAGAATTCCGTC
>CAVOCL010000196.1:0-4625 GCA_963694185.1 Dehalococcoidia bacterium | reverse complement strand
TTTTTTAGAGCACCTGATAGGAGTCGCAACATGGCTACAGACAGTTCTATGCTCGACGGCACGATCGCCAGCGTCGATACAGCAGTTCGCAGCCTCAGCCTCGAAGATGACATGCGCGAGGTTCTTGTTGAGCCATGGCGTGAGATTCAAGTTGGGCTGCCCGTGCGAATGGACGACGGTAATGTACGGGTATTCCGTGGGTACCGTTCTCAACACAACGCGGCACGGGGTCCTTATAAGGGTGGTATCCGCTATCACCCGAACGCCGATCTCGAGCACGTCCGCGCACTCGGCATGCTGATGACATGGAAAACCGCTCTAGCCGATGTTCCGTTCGGTGGCGCCAAAGGCGGCATAACCGTAAATCCGAGCGAACTTTCTACTAGTGAACTGAATCGCCTAACCCGCCGCTACACGATGAGCATGCACCATGTTCTGGGAGTGAATAGAGATATCGTTGCGCCTGATCTTGGAACATCTGCGCAAACGATGGCGTGGATCATGGACGCCTACGGTTCTATTCACGGGCACACGCCGGGAATCGTTACTGGCAAGCCGATCGAGCTTGGCGGGTCGCTGGGCAGAACCGAGGCTCCCGGAAGAGGAGCGGCTGTTGTTGGGTGCCGGGCGATCATCGATGGTGGATCGACGCCCGAAAAGAACACCGTTGCGGTTCAGGGCTTTGGAGCGGTCGGTGCAGCAGCGGCACAAACGATGTCTGACGCTGGCGCAAAAGTAATCGCTGTTTCCGATGTTGATGGGGCGATCATTAATACTTCAGGCCTCGATATTCCTGCACTGTTAGAGATAGTTCTGAACGGTGGGAATGTTTCGGACTTTGAAGACGCCGACTTGCTGGACAATGACGCTCTATTGGAACTAGATTGCGATGTTTTGATTCCAGCCGCTATCGAAGACGTCATCACGGCTGAAAATGCTTCTCGCATTCGGGCTCGCATCATTGTTGAAGGGGCCAATCGGCCGGTTACTTCTGCCGCTGACGAGATTCTGGTTGATGCAGGCAAGAACGTGATTCCCGATATTCTTGCGAACGCTGGTGGGGTTATTGCCTCCTATTTCGAGTGGGCTCAGAACATTCAGGTATTCAATTGGGAGCTTGAACGGGTGAACAGAGAACTCGATAAGAAGATGAACGAGGCCTACGACGTGACGAAGGCGCAGTCGGAGAAAAACGGCGGCTCAATGCGCAATGCGGCGTTCGATGTGGCGGTGAACCGAGTAGCAGAAACAATCAAAATCCGCAGCTACGTCGGGTAGCACGCGGTTGATCAGGTTCGGCGTTTACTTCCTTTCCCGAGCGAAGCCGAGAGATCTGGCGGGGCCGGGGCGGTAAACGAAAGCGAATGCTATCGACGTAAAAAAGGCACCCCCCGAATTGATCAATGTATGCAGATTCGAAATTCCCCCTCAACCTAACCTTCTCCCCAGGGAGAAGGGATAAATAGCCCAATCAATCACCCATAAACAAACTCAGGAATCAGCACCCCACGCTCGACAGCGAACCTAACCTCAGCATCCAATGTCGCGGAAAGCGAAAGCGGGTCGGAAGGCACAAAACCACCACCCGAACCCAGAGCACGGGTGAGTTCAGGAAATTGCACCGACGCTGCAGCATAGTCGTCATAGATGCGGTCTTCCTGAACGTCACACCAGGGGGCGAGTTCGAGCCGCCCATTACCAGCCAGCAAAATTGCCCGATCGCCGGGCAGAAATCGGGTAATAACCGATTCGAACTCTGAAACCATCGTTTCTCGTGAAAATAGCGCCTTGATTTGGATTGCACCTGAGTTCAGCCACTCGCCTGTAGCCGCGGTCGCATCCAATACTGCGTTCGCAGCTGTTTCAATTCTACCGTACGGCACGAGAGTTATTCCATCGACATCGACAAACTGTCTAAGTGCCCCCACTCGGGTACAGACGGCGGGTGTGCCGTTTGCAACCGATTCGACCGGCACAAGTCCGAACGATTCGATGAACGATCCGACGCATAGCGTCACATCGCCAGCTGTGTAGTATCCGGGCATTTCACCAGGACTCAACCAACTATGAAGTTCCACGATATCGCTTGCACCCAACTCTTCGGCCATCGCCAGTATTTCCTGCGAAGAACCGGCAGCTTCATCGAGGTTCGAGTCGGACGAATACGCCGGCATCAGCAATCGAACGTTCCGTGCAGGATCAAGTCTTTGCACCTCGACGGCTGTTGATATTGCCTCTCGAACTCCTTTGGTAGGTTCAGGTCGGTGAGGGAACAGAAGTATCAGATCGTTTTCTTCTCGGGCCTGAACTCCATCTGGCAGCTTTGGCTGTGGCAACGATTCGGGAACATGCACACCGTTAGGAATGCTTATCACCGGTTCTATCGACGTTCGCCCAGAAAGCGCGACCGTCGCCTCGATGACACGTTTCAAGTACTCACTTGGAACTACCGTTACGTTCGCCGGAAGGCTAAGTGTTGATACGAGTGCTTCTTCGTAAACGTAGTCGTGGATCGACCGAATAATGTCGGCACCTTCGAGTGCGTGACGCAGATAAACGGCGTCGGCGTGAAGATAAACCCTGTCCGCCCAATCGGCGGCTTTTCGCAGCAAATCGGATGTTTGTGCAAGTGCGGCAGGAGACACCTGGTGGGTTGCCGGGAACGACCCTCTAAGTTTCAGATCGGGATGAACCGGGACTTCGGAGATCTCGAAATCACCGTCATGTGCATCGGTGCCCGTGCACCATATTTGAATATCGTGTCCACGATTTTTCAGGCCGACAGCTATATCGGCCAAAATTTTTTGTGATCCCCCAATTACGTAATCAGGAAATACCGGAGCGACAGAAATTGCGGCTATTCGCATTTTGCTTCCTAACCGGGCTCACCGTTTGAGTTCTGATCGGTGAATCCACCAAACTGCCGCTGGAACCACACGAGCGGATCGCCCTGCCCAACTTGAATGGCTTCTACTTCACCGATAAAAACAGTGTGGTCGCCAGCTTTGTATGCTGCTGATACTTTGCAATCCATCGCGGCAATTGCCTGCGATATGACTGGCGAGCCAACCAAATTCGCAATGTGTTTCGATTCGAGTTCACCCCGAACTTCGGGCGGGGTCGCAAAGTGTTTTGCAATGTCTGTTTGGTCGGTGCCCAGAATACTCATTCCGAAGCGACCAGTAGACTCGATCAATCCGTGCGATTGCCGCTCTTCGCCTATCACTACAAGCACAAGCGGGGGATCAAGCGAAACAGACGTCACGCTGCTTGCGGTCATGCCGTGCACTGCCCCGCCCGGCTCGATTGTTGTAATTACAGTGACACCGGTAGCGAACCGCGACCACGCGTTACGGTACATTTCGCCTATCGATTCAGCAGTTTGCAAGTCAGTCGTCTCCAACCCAGAAGCACTTCGGAGCCTAATCAGCCCCAGTGGCGAGATTATAGACGGCTCCCAGAAACTACCTGTGCATCCACTCGATGGGTTCTGGATCGACGTAGCCGGAAAGTTCGACGTATGCGTCGCCTGAGATTGGCTGTCCGTTTTGGGTTCCACTGACCCGAGCCTTGCCTTCCCAATAGGTTGAAGCGGCGGCAAGACCGCCCTGTACTTCCTGATCATCGGCTACCGGATCGATGGTGATATCCAATGCGAGCGACTCGATTTCGATCGTCCATCCCGATGGATATGTGGCTCCGGTGGTTGGACTTGTCCACTCGTCGGTTTCAGTAAGAGTTATGCCATGGGTATCGCTTTTCAGACTTCCCACGTCGCCTTCCGGAGACATGTAGGTGCCGTAGGTTTCTGTGATTTCGCCATCGATGCCTCGCGATTGGGTGATCATCAACGATCGGCCATCGTCGAGCTGAATTGCAAACCACTGCCATCCCGCAGGTTTGCCAAGAACGAAGAAATCGCCCCACTGGTGGTCGAACCATGCGGTGCCGGTGACGTTGAATATTTCGCCATTGAGCGTGAGAGTTCCGGTGGCTTGCTGTCGAGGCCATGAGTAGTAGTAGGTAGCGCCCGCTTCGGTTGGTAGCCATCCGATTTCGTTGTGGAGCATGACGGGGGTTGTGGCTTCCAATTCAAGGCCGAGGCCGATCGATTCTCCATAGATCGAGAACGCGCTCGAGCCGGGTATCTCGGAACCAAACATGAACCAGGGAGGTGCCCTGTCCAATAGTGGTGAATCGTTCGAAGTATCAATCACTGCCCACACTTTCGACGTTTCGTAGTGCTCACCGGTCTCAACATCGAGTATTCCCAGCTGTGCAATCCGATTCGAGTCACCAATACCATCATCAGATTCAAATACAACGAAGTGGAATCCGAACTCTTTGCCTGATTCCGATTGAAGATGCCCGTTGTAGTACCACCACTCAAGCCGAGAATTGTGATTTTTGTCATCTTCCGGAAACGTGATTGGTGCTGGAGTTACTGTCGGATCGGGCACAGCTCCAGTTGCCACTTCACGCGGCTCGACTGATGTCACGCAGGCGTTCGTTCCCAGCAAAATCAACGCAAAGAAAACGAGGCCTAGCCTCTCAAGCATCGTGGTTCACCTCCGGGAGGATCCGGTCGAGCCAGCCTGGTAGCCACCAATTCCAAGGGCCAGCGA
>CAVOCL010000195.1:0-4641 GCA_963694185.1 Dehalococcoidia bacterium | reverse complement strand
CCTGGCTGTCTGGGCGTTCCCACTTCGTTTCACACTTAGCACACACTTCGGGACCTTAGATTGCGATCTGGGCTGTTTCCCTTTCGACAATGGAGCTTATCCTTCACTGTCTCACTGCCAAGATACTATTTACGGTATTCGGATTTTGGTTGGGGTTGGTAAGCTCACGCCCCCTAGCCCATCCAGTGATCTACCTCCGCAAATTATTACTTGACGCTGCACCTAAATGCATTTCGGGGAGAACCAGCTATCTCCGTGTTCGATTGGCATTTTACCCCTACCCTCAGCTCATCCCAGCAATTTGTAACTTACAAGGGTTCGGTCCTCCACGAAACTTTACTTTCGCTTCAACCTGGCCAAGGGTAGCTCACACGGTTTCGGGTCTACGCCACGCGACTGAATTGCCCTATTCAGACTCGCTTTCGCTTCGGCTCCGGCACATCATGCCTTAACCTGCCACGTAACGTAACTCGTTGGCTCATTCTTCAATAGGCACGCTGTCATCCCGACGAATCAGGACTCCAACGGTTTGTAGGCACATGGTTTCAGTTCTATTTCACTCCCCTCACGGGGTGCTTTTCACCTTTCCCTCACGGTACTTGTTCACTATCGGTCGCCAGAAGTACTTAGCCTTGGAGGGTGGTCCCCCCAGATTCCGACAAGATTTCACGTGTCCCGTCGTACTCAGGAATCAAACCAAGAGACGCATCGTCTTTCATCTACGGGACTTTCACCCACTACGGTTAGCCGTTCCAGGACTATTCGATTAGACGTACGTTTTGTAACTCTTGGAAGAAGTTGAAGCTTCTTCATGTTTGACCCTACAACACCACTAAGGCATAAGACTTCAATCCGTTAGGCTCTAATGGTTTGGGCTGATCCCCGTTCGCTCGCCGCTACTAGGGGAGTCTCTGTTGATTTACTTTCCTCAGGGTACTTAGATGTTTCAGTTCCCCTGCTTACCGCCAAAGTCTTACGACTAAGGCAACTACCGAAGTAGATGGGTTCCCCCATTCGGAGATCCACGACTGAGCTCGCTAGGCAGCTAATCGTGGCTTATCGCAGTCTTGCTACGTCCTTCTTCGGCTTCTGGCGCCAAGGCATCCCCCATGTGCCCTTAGTAGCTTGACTCACATTAAGGAATCATCTACCTGGTCTCGGAGAATGCGGAATCCACTGTTCGGTTGTAAATGTACATATAACGACCGTTTTGAAGCGGTCGGAGAAGCCCTACAAGCGAGGCTTGCGTTTGGGCGTAAGAACAACTCTACAACGTCAAATTCCAGTGAGTCAACCAATTAATCACCGAATTTCAAACCTATTTTTAGAAGCCAATACTCGATGCCGTTATCACCACACAATTATTCCGGTTCAGGCACCCACACATCGCACGATTTGGCAATAGCCAGACCAGACGATTTTCAAACGAATTTCAACGCGACCGACTACTACTCTAATAACCTCCATGAAGGTCCACTCTTATATGCCAACGACTGTATTTAGAAGTTCCTCAATATGTCTTCACGGAACCCCCACACACGTGTGCTCGCGCGCGCAAGGCGTCGCTCTACAACCCTGATATACTTCATCGGCAACAACCTGTTGCATAAATTCGCCGGTCCGTCAGCCACTTAAAACATGGCACATAAACGGGCCGGTAGCGCGTAACAAGGGAGTTACCAGATGCCGGCATACGCCGTCATTGGCGCCCAGTGGGGCGACGAAGGCAAAGGGAAGATTATTGATTTCCTTGCCGAAAACGCTGCGATGATCGCACGCTACTCCGGTGGTAACAACGCCGGGCACACTGTCATAAACGACGCTGGCACATTCAAACTTCACCTCGTGCCGTCAGGAATTTGTTGGCCGCACACCATGAACGTTATTGGTAACGGCGTGGTAGTCGATCCCGATGTCCTGCTAAAAGAGATTAACGAGAACAATCTCGACCCGTCTCGACTGGCCGTCAGCGATCGCGCTCACCTGATAATGCCGTACCACGTCGCCCTAGATAACCTCGAAGAGGAACGACGCGGCGATGCAAAACTTGGCACTACTGGCCGAGGTGTTGGCCCTGCTTATGTCGACAAAGTAGCGCGGATGGGCCTACGTGTTGGCGAACTCCTCGATCCAGAGGATCTAGCACTACGACTTCCCGAAATCGTTGCATTCAAAAACGAAATCATCACAAAGATTTACGGTGGCGAACCGGTTGAGCTCGAAGCCGTGTTCGAAAAAACCAAAATGTGGGCCACAGAATTGGCTCCATATATTCAACCCGTCGAAAATCAGATCGCTGAAGCACTCGAAAACGGTGGCAAGGTAATTGTTGAAGGCGCACAAGGCGCATTGCTCGATCTTGATCACGGCACCTACCCATTTGTTACGAGCTCGAACCCGACGGTTGGTGGAACGCTCACCGGCCTGGGAATGGGTCCAAGAGCCTACGGCGGTGTGGCTGGTGTGTACAAGGCATACTGCACCCGTGTTGGTACAGGCCCGTTCCCCACTGAACTCCACGGAGAAGAAGGTGAACGGATTCGCAGGCAAGCGGGTGATGAAGTTGGAGTGACCACCGGTCGGCCCCGACGAATCGGCTGGTTCGATGGTGTTGCAGGGCGTTACTCCGCAAGAGTGAACGGCTTCGACGCAATGATCATCACCAAGCTTGACATCCTCGACGGCTGGGACGAAATCAAAGTCTGTGTCGCTTACGAGATAGACGGCGTACGTACAGAGCAGTTTCCTGTAGACGCAGCGATGCTCGATCGTGCTAAGCCGATCTACGAGACGATTCCGGGGTGGACAGAGTCAACCCGGGCGATCACGAAGAAGTCTCAGTTGAACGATGGCGCTCGTGCGTACATCCGTCGGATCGAGGAGCTAGTTGGAGTTCCAACGAAGATTCTTTCGACCGGACCCCGGCGCGAAGAAACTCTGGTACTCGAAGACTTTCTGGCGTAGCAAATTCGACGAATCTAAAACGCTGAGTGCCGGACTATTCCAGTCCGGTGCTCAGCGGATTCGTTACGGACTGTTCGATAACAGCCAACACGATATCGGCCAACCTATCGGAGTTGTGCCGCACCGTTAGCCCATCAACATACGCCAGGTCGCTCACCATTATTTTGTGGGCAAATTTCTCGGCGTCACCATTGTCCAGCTCCACCGGTGCTGCATCTTCAGCGGCATACACACTCAAGACCTCCGGTGAATATTTCGTATTGTCGACCAGCAAATGGTCGATCTTTCGTCCGCCGATGTTCCGAACCACCTCTGATACGAAGGTTGATGCAACGTATCCGGCCGTTTCGCCGAGCTTCGTCATGAGGTTACAAGCGTAGATAACTGGCGATTTTGTATCCCGAATCGCGTCGCTAACTTCTTTGACGAGCAGGTTTGGAATCACGCTGGTATATAAATCACCGGGTCCCAGAAGAATTGCGTCAGCCTTTTCGATGGCTTCGAGAGCTCGAGGGTTCACACTAACTTTAGCGTCGAGAAACACTTCACTGATACCAGGCCCGTTATCGCCTCGAAGATCAATTGCTGATTCCGTGCGAATAACTTCGCCATCTACCAACCGGGCACATAGGTGCGCCTCGTCAAGGGTTACTGGCACTACCTGACCCTGAAGCTGCATCATTCGAGATAGTTCGTCGATAGCGCCCTGAACACCGTGATAAACAGTCGTTAGAGCTGCCAGAACCAAATTACCTACACTGTGCCCTTGCAGGCTGGATTCTGAATCGAATCTAAAATCGAGTGCACTGTTGAGAGCTTTAACCTGTTCGTTACAGCGCGGGCTTAGAGCCACCAGGCACTGGCGTATATCGCCGAGTGGTGGGTAGCCAAATTCTTCACGCAGTATCCCAGTGCTTCCGCCGCTGTCGAACATGGTGACAACTGCGGTCAGGTCGACGTTGTGCGTTTTCAGACCGCGCAATGCAGCAGAGGAACCACTTCCTCCACCGATTATTACGATACTTTTGCGATCATCAACCAACTAGACGAACCTTCTTTAGCCAAACAAGTGATTGCTCCCGCGTCAGATTGCCATAATCCAGCAATGGACGCTTAGGAATTTACGTGCAGAATCGGTGAGTTTTACTCACGCAGCGGATGCTTCTGTGTCATGAATGAGACAGTGGCGAGGGGGTGCAGCTAGGCCAGATCGATGGAATATTGATCCATTATCGGGTCGAATTTCTCACTGAATGCAGCCAATTCGCCTGCATCAGGAACCATCGGTAGCCGTGCAGGGCCAACATTGAAGCCCGACCTGTTCATTGCGTATCGAACAGGTATTGGGTTCGTGATGAAGAACAGAGCATTGAAAATCGGGAGTAAGCGCAGGTGTTCAGCTGCCGCTGCCTCGACATCGCCTTCCAGCAGCAGTCCGATCATCTTCTGGATCTGGCCGCTGATGATGTTTCCGGCGACACTTACGATTCCATAGCCGCCTGTGGCCATCGTCGCTAATATCTCGTTGTCGTTCCCGCTCCACACATTGAAGCCTTCTGGAGAACCCTTGATGACGTAAGCAATCTGGTCGGGATCGCTCGATGCCTCTTTTACGCCGACAATGTTGGGCACTTCAGCAAGCCGCAGAGTGGTCGCTGCATCCATGTTCAATGCCGT
>CAVOCL010000194.1:0-4654 GCA_963694185.1 Dehalococcoidia bacterium | reverse complement strand
CCAGCACCAACCCCAGATCAGTTCGACAAAATCGCCAAAACGATCGATCCCGAAGCAAAAGTCGTCTCAACGAGAAAGCTGCTTGGCGGGCTCGGCTGCCGAATGGACGTACTGGAAATGCGCATGGGAGATGGCACACCGCACAAGGTTGTGACCAGGCAGTACTGGGTGAAAAGCGATCCAGAAAACGACAAACGCCCCAAGAGCGAATCGGTCATCCTGAAAGCACTGGCTGCGAACGGTATCCCGGCGCCACTGCCGGTTCTTACCGAAGATGTCGCCAGCAACATTTTTGGTCGACCGGGTCTTGTGATTTCCTACATCGATGGCGTACCAAATCTCGCACCACTCGATCCTCAAGATTGGGCTAGGCAGCTCGGTGCGGCATTGGCCAAAATTCACTCGACCACTGTTCCAGACGAACTCAAATCCGTCCCAAGATCGCAAATATACAGCCTCAATAAATGGATGAATTCCGCTGAACCCCCGGAAAGGTTCGCCAAGCACGAACTGGGTCCGGACCTTTGGTACGCAATGAGGATGCTTTGGCCGGAAATCGACACCTCTGCTAGCCAGATCATTCACTCTGATTTCTGGCCCGGTAACACTCTCTGGAAAGACGAAAAACTGGTGGCTGTCGTCGATTGGGAATGGCCGTCGCTTGGTGTGCCTTCAGATGATGTCGGATACTTCCTGTCGGACGCCGCGTACGCCGGGCACGACATCGAAGAAACGTTTATAAACGCTTATGAAAATGCTGCTGAAAATCCCGTGAAAGACCTGCTTTTCTGGAAGATGGCGGCAGTGGCAAGACCATTGCCCGATGTTGGACCATGGGCGCAGGGTTACGATGAACTTGGAACAAGAAAAATGACCGCTGACCAGATTCGGCGAGCGCATTCAAACTACGTTAATCATTTGCTGAACGAATTCAATTCTGATGACTAAGTTACGAGAGCTGGCGCCGAAACCAACACCTGAACAGTTCGTACTTATCGCCCGTGCGATTGATTCCTCAGCCGAGATTGTTTCGACACGCCGTCTGGCAGGCGGTATTTCTTGTCGAATGGACGTACTTGAATTCAGCTCATCCGACAAAAACGGAAGAAAAGGAAAAACACGCGAAGTCGTGGTCAGGCAATACGGTCCGTGGCACGTAAACGATGATCCACACCCCGGAGCGATTGAAGCTACCGTGCTCGAACTACTTGGCAAAAATGACGTCGCAGCCCCTTCGCTTATTCTCGATAGAAAAGCGACCAAAATCATGGGCACTCGCACCATCGTGACCTCGTTCATCGATGGCAAACCAAGTTTGGTTCCACAAGATCTCTTCAATTGGTCAGAACAATTGGTCGCCGCCATCTCGAAAGTTCATGGGATTTCGCTCACACCGAAAGTCCGAAAACTACTCCCGAGTCTCTACAGCGGATTAGAACGACAATTCGCTCGCTCAGAACCCTCCGATGCAATCGCCCAGCACCCACTGGGTAACGACCTTTGGGAGGCATGTAAAGATCTATGGCCTTCGGTATCCAAAACGGAAGATCATCTGGTTCATGCCGATTACTGGCCCGGCAATACCCTTTGGAAAGGCGACAAACTCATCGCAATTGTCGATTGGGAAGAACCCAGACTGGGCGAACCGACATGGGACATTGCGGTGATTGTTCAGGATGCGGCGTGCTTCGGAATGGACATCGAAGAGCCTGTTCTTAGCCAGTACCGAAGAATTTCAGGCCGAACACTCAAAGACTACGAATTCTGGAGAATGGTAATAGCCATGCTGGGGATGCCCGATCCCGGCGTATGGGTCGAGGGTTATCGTGCCCTCGGTGGTATTGCATTCACCGCCAGAAACATTCGAGAAAATCACACTGCATCGGTCGAGAAAATACTGGCGAATCTTTAGAAGCAAGAAAATTCAAGCCCGCCACTCGCCGAGAAACACGTCGCCGCCGATTTAGCCACTAACCCCAAAAAAACCGACCCGAGGCACAACACTACCGACTCAGCCCTCACCAACCCTGTCTCAGAAAAAGTAGCTAGCTACCCGTGGGGTTTTATTACGAACTTCACGCCTTTGCCTTCGCCTGAATCGACGATGGCCTGCGGAACATCCTGAAGATCGTAACGACCCGAGATCACGCCACTCAAATCAAGTTTGTTTATTTCTTCTGGCGTACGAGCGAACACATCACCACGCCCAAATGCACCCTTCACCGTGATCTCCCGATAGTGCATGTCGTAGAGATCGACCGGCAGAGCAGCACCCTCAGGCGCGACTCCGATAATCAGCACCTGACCCCGAGGTCGAACCACCTCAACGCACTTGGCCACCAGTTCAGGTCGACCCACTACTTCCGCAGCAATATTCGCCCCGTACCCGCCGTTGTGATCCTTTACGAAATCGCTCAAATCACCCTCGGCTGGATCGTGAAGCAAATCGGCACCGAACTGACGCGCCATCTCACGCCGCGCAGCAACCGGTTCCGACATGATCATCCGCTCAACACCCCGACGCTTCAGGAACGCCAATGTGAAAAGCCCCATGATCCCGCCGCCGATCACGACGCCAATGCCGTTTTCGTCGATGCGCATCATTTCTGATCCAGAGAAACAGCAAGAAGCGGGTTCGGTAAGCGCAGCCTGTTCAAGATCAAGTCCATCCGGAATTTTCACAGCCGACTGCGATGGAGCAGTAGCGTACTCGGCAAACATCCCTGAAGTTAGATCGGCGTTCTCGCAGCGAGACTCCGACCACGTTGTGCACGCAGAACAAACGCCACAGTGGCTTGTCGTGTTCATAACGACCCGATCGCCAATTCGGCTCTTGTCCACGCCCTCGCCAACTTCAACGATCACGCCAGAACCTTCGTGCCCAAGCACCTTTGGCGGCGTTGAAGGAAATAACCCCTGCGTGATGTGAACGTCGGTACCGCAAACGCCGATAGTGTCGACCTTAACGATCACACGTCCGGGTTCGGCAATGGGGTCAGGAACCTCGTCCAATGTGAACTTGTCGCCACCGTGCCAGGTCATCACTCGCATCATGAGATTTGCCTCTTATCGCTCGAAACGGTGCCGCCCAACATAGGACGCCCACCCACAACTTCGATCAAGCGGATATTAGGCGCGCTGGCACGGCAAAAACAAGCGAATACGGAATTTTTCTCGCTAAACCCCGACGCCACAGTCCTGTAGCGCAGCCAGCACCTCGTCGGAAATTTCCGAAAGGTCGCCAGCACTCGTGGCGATTACAGCGTTTGCAAGATCGGCGGGTTCAAGCGCACCCGAAAGGCACGTCAACTGCTCGATAGTCAGATCACTCACTGGAATCGGTGTAGCAGTGGGTTCCTCCAGTGGATCAACCAGAGGCCCGGCGCCATCGCCGATTCCACCATTCGTCTCGACTGGAATGGCGATTCCGCCACCACACTTCTCAAGGGCTGCTTGCAACTCGGGTGGAGGCCTTGATGCGTCTACTGAATTGCGAAGCCCTGCAAGCCCACCTGCACCAAGCTCCTCGTCCATACACTCCTGGAAGGAACCGTCGCCCCCTAAGAATCCGCCAAAACCGCCTCCACCGAGTCGGCCGCCAAAGCCACCGTCGCCGCCATCTCGGCCGCCAAACGCCCCACCAGTGTCACCAAAGTTCAGGCCACATTCTTCGAACGCCGCCAGCGATTCTGGTGTGAGACCAAACCCGCTACCGCCGCCAAGATTATCTGCAAAATCTTCGCCTAATTCAGCAGCCAGGCACTCGCGAATTTCGGGATCGCTAAATACGCTACCAGCAAATCCGCCAGAGAACCGTCCGCCGTCACCGCGTTCTGTTCGAGTGCCCTGTTCAAAGCCGCAAACCTCGAACGCCGCTAGCGATTCAGGAGTGAGACCAAGACCGCTACCGCGGCCAAGATTATCTGCGAAATCCTCACCCAACTCGCCTGCCAGACATTCTCGAATTTCGGGATCAAACAAGTCTGTAGCTGCCCTAGAGACATCCCCAAGCGCACCGTCAACGTCGACTCCACAAGATTCGAGCATCGCTAGTTCTTGCGGGCCGAGCCTACCCAACAATTCGGGACCAATCGCTCCTGTACTTGCGTCGAAGCTACCACCTAATTGTTCAGATAGGCACTCCAACACATCGGGATCAGAAAGAGCATCTCGCACGCTTAGTGCGGAACTGGTACCGGCATCATCAGAAACGTCCTCAACAGCTACTGTCGGGATAGGTGTGGGAGGTTCTGCAGTTGGCTTCTCCGCCGCCGCCTCACACGCGACTGCAAGCATCGCAATCATGATCGCTATTGAAATGAGAAGCGTAGATCGTTTAGTTCCGGTAATTCGGGGCATTCGATATCCAGCCATCGAGCGTATTACAAACGTATAAATGACCCTCCCAACGCGCCCCGTGCGAGCGCGAATAGGAAGGTCTCAGCAAGCATACTATTCGCATCATATTTAGGACATGTGAAGATTCCTGAACGTATTACCGCACAACCGCCAGTAGTTCGGCGCAGCCCTGAATCGATTCGAGCGTGTCCTTACCCTGGCAAAGCAAAACCATGTTGCCGACAACTACATAGTCGAAATACTTCGGATACCCGCAGCGACCAACGTGGTGACCACCGCTGGAATCGCACCGACG
>CAVOCL010000193.1:0-4681 GCA_963694185.1 Dehalococcoidia bacterium | reverse complement strand
GCATCGGCAAGATCGGAACCGTTACGTATCACGATTCGTGCTATCTGGGTCGGCACAACGGTGAATACGATTCACCTCGGGAGATCATGAGTGCGATACCGGGTCTCGATTTCGTTGAGATGGATCTCAACCAGGAGAAGGCGTTCTGCTGTGGAGCCGGCGGTGGTCGAATGTGGATGGAGGAAGAAGGCGAGCGTGTGAATCACATGCGCACCGATCAGTTCCTCGAAACCGGCGCCGATACGCTGGCAGTGTCGTGCCCGTTCTGTATCCAGATGTTCGACGAAGGCATCACCGCCAAGGGCGTTGAAGACGGGAAGCAGGCGGTCGACCTAATAACGATTCTCAATCAGGCGACTGAGTAACGGCTCTCGGCTCGAGTTGGCGAGGTCCCACTGTCATTGCGAGAAGCCTGCCCTGAGGCGACGTGGCAATAACGAACATCCGGGGCCAACCTAGGAATTAGCCAACTACTTGATAGAGCCAACAAAGTACGGCTCCGACGGCATGTTTCACCTAAGCCTGAATAGACAGTTAATGCCTGATCACCACTGATTGCCACGTGGTTCCTCCTCGCAACGACAGGCACGTAATCCACCCGGGATTCCGAGAGATGGCAATAGAACAAGCCAAATAAATTCGCGCTAGCGCGCGCCAACTGCTAGCATCCTTTTACACAAGATGCCTCCTCGTAAAAAGGCTGCCCCAAAGCAACGCCCAACCAGTACTTCATCCTTCGGGACAAACGGAAGATTCAGCCACGATTCTTCCGAGTACTACGCGCGTGCCCTTCAGCCTGAAGACAGGGAAAGTCTGGACAAAAAGGCTGAGCCTGAGCAGGTTTTATCGGAAGACTTGCTCAATAAATTCTTCGCCCACTCCAGCGAAAAAATGACCGAACTGCCCGATCGTTCGGTGCACCTGATGGTCACTTCGCCGCCGTACAACGTCGGCAAAGATTACGACGATGATCTGACTCACGACCAGTACATGCAGTTGATCGGTAACGTGATGGAAGAAACGTTTCGGGTTCTGGTCGATGGCGGTCGTGCGCTTGTAAACGTGGCGAATCTGGGACGCAAGCCGTATATACCGCTGCACGCCTACATCATCGAACAGGCAGCACGAGTTGGCTTCTTCATGCGTGGCGAAATCATCTGGAACAAAGCCGCTGGAGCGGGATCTTCAACGGCATGGGGCAGTTGGATGTCGCCTTCGAACCCAACTCTCCGCGACACCCACGAATACATTCTTGTGTTCCAGAAGCCGCCGTTTGGTCGCAAGCCGTTGAAGGGTCGAGAACCCACCATAACCCGAGATGATTTTCTGGAATTTACTAAGAGTGTCTGGGAATTTGCACCGCAGTCTGCAAAGCAGGTCGGGCACCCGGCGCCGTACCCCGAAGAGCTTCCACGCCGGGCTATTCAGCTTTACACGTTCTCGGGCGAAGTTGTTCTCGATCCATTTATGGGAACCGGGTCGACGGCACTAGCCGCCGTGAAGAATGATCGTCATTTTGTTGGGTATGACGTATCGTCTGATTACGTCAAGCTTTCCAAGCAGCGACTCGAAGCTCACGCATCCGGCAAAAAATTCAAACCTCCTGTTCAGAAGAAAAAATGACTCGCACACTGACTGAACTTTCAACCGTCGAACGTGAATCTGTCGTGCAGACAGTTCATCAAGAGGCGGAAGCTTCCGGTTGGTCGCAGCTGAGCAACTCTCGTAAGTCGGCTTTGTACTCGGCGTGGGAATCGCAGTTCAATCTTTCTCACGCCACGCTCAAAGACGGAATCATGAAGGGCTTCGACGCAGCCCAGGGAATTCCGAAAAAGGCCGAGGCCGAGATTCAGGAAGAGGTAACTCGCATTTTCCGACTGGCGGGCATTAATGCGATTGAACAGGCGCAGATGTGGACCGGTAAAGAGCGCGCTGATCTACTGATTGGCTACAGCGCCAAGTTTCCTACGCACGTGATCGAGATCGAACGAGCCGACTCGTGGTCGGAGGGATTACGGCAGGCACTGTGGTACCAAGCTGCGATATTCAAGGCAGATCGCCGACACGTTATGCCGATGCTGATTTTGTTTGGCAATACGTCGGCGGAGCGATTCGAGCAGATACTGGCGACGTGCGACCACAACCATATGACGCTGAGTACACATCGGCTGGAGATAGACGGCCAGATCGAGGCCAATCACTCGTTGGGTGCGCTACTAAACGGGCGAGCTTTAGGCTAATTCTCAGGTTTTCCGCCCAAATCCCCGCGTCGAATTCACATCTGTTGAATCTAAGTTTGCGTATCAGTATTTGAACTAGCCCCTCAATGGGCCATTAGAGGATCAGGATTGCTCGAATTTTTCAACCAGTACTCGGCGCTCATCGCCATTCCCGGCTTCATCATCGCTATGTTCGCCCTGCTGCCCGTAAAAAGCTGGAACAGGCGAATTCCGCTGTACGTGGGCGTCGGGTTACTTTCTCTTGTAGCGATCTTCGCCCTTCAGCCCGGCGAGAGCACCGTGGCCAGTGAAGTCGAAGCACAATCGCTTATCACTTCTGGCAAGCCGGTATTCGTTGAGTTCTTCTCGAACACTTGCACGGCGTGTTTGGCTTCAGAACCGATCGTGCGAAGTCTTGAAGGCGAACTCGATGGCGATGTTCAGATCCTCAAATTAAACGTGCAAGATGCTATCGCTTCTCAGTTCATGCGTGATTACAAGGCCTACATAACGCCGACCTTCGTGGTGATAGGGCGTGATGGCGAAGTGGTGTGGCGACAATCGGGCGGATTGCTCGATAAGGGCGCGGCACTGGCGGCTTTGACCGGCGCTTGAACCAGGCCGGGGGATTAGGGCAGGCGTGCAGCGATTGCTTCGGGCGATGGGCAACCGCTAAGGCCTATCGACTCGATGGATATCGCTGCGGCAGTAGCGGCGTAAATACCTGCTTCCTCAAGCGATTTACCATCGCTGACTGCGATTGCGAAGGTCGATGACCAGATATCGCCCGCGCCTGTGAAATCGACCGGCTGTGCCGGAACTGTCGGTATTTCAATCCAATCGCCCGATTGCCAGATTCGTGAGCCGTTCTCGCCTCTGGTGACACACACGATGTCACCAAGTTCAAACAGTTGATGCTCGGGAAGACTTTCGATTTCAGATTCCGACACGACGATTACGTCCCACTTCTTCCCTCGGAACGGCGGGAGGGTATCGGCGTGGTTTATTGCACCGTCGGGTCCCCATCGTCGCAGCCAGCCCGACGGAACGAGGCACGATAGTTTCTTCGGCTCAAACCAGTTCACGCAGTCGGTCGGTAGTTCGTGGAGAAGTGGGCCAACGTAAAGAATGTCGGGCTGAGTCCATTCAGCGGGCACTGCGGCCTGCGGGATACGGCTTCCGGAAGCGAGAAGTACCTGCGTTCGATTACCTGAGTCGTAGTAGTTAGCGAACGTTGCGGTGTGTTCGCTTTCAACTACTTTGACATCGATTCCCGTAAGAATTTTATCGGCCGGGTAATCTTCGTTTGCTGAGGTGAGGACGGCGGTTACCAGGCCGTGCTTCTGGGCAGTCAAAGATGAGTACGCAACCGCTCCACCGGGAATGTGACTGCTGGGCGAGCCGTTATCGACGATGTTTACGTCGAACGTGAGGTGCCCGAGCGCGAGGAAGTCTGGGGACGTGGGCATACTTCTCGTGGACTCCTCTGAGAATCTCGGACTAACGACGACTAGGTAGTTTCAGGGTGACGATATCACCCTCATCCCACTATTTTTGGGACCGGGCGTGCCTCCGCACTTGGGTCCCGGCCCCGTTTTGGCTCCCACTGGGAGAAGGGGTAAGCACGGCGAACCGCCAAACTCATCGACTACGGCTTGGTCAAGCCTGCCGCAGAAAACGTGGCCTTGCCACTATTTTGGGAAGATCACTACTCGGCGTTGATTGCCTTCGCCCTCGGATTCTGTTCGAACCTCTGGGTGACCGGCAAGCGCCATGTGAACTATGCGACGCTCGGCTGGCGACATCGGCTCGAGGCTGTCTTCACGACCGCTTGAACCAACTCGACCCGCCATTCGTCGAGCAAGTCGACGCAGCATCTGAACACGACGTTCTCGGTAATCTTCGATATCGATTACAACGTAGGCTTTTCGACCCAGCTGGCGGTTTGTGACCATTCGAATAAGGAACTGAAGCGCCTGAAGCGTTTCACCCCGTCGACCGATCAACAGACCGGCGTCAGGACCCTCGATTTCGAAAGTCATCGAGCCTTCGTCATCATCCTCGCGAATGTAAGTATCGGCGACGACACCCATTGAGCCCAAGAAGTAATCGATGAGTTCCGAAACTAGCTGTTCGGCCTCTTCGTCCTTCTCTCGAATAATCGGCTGTGACTCTGGATATTTATCGTCCTGTCCAGACTTGGGCTGCTGTTCAGAGCTATCTGAAGTGTCTTCCCGCTGGTCCGAACGTGATCGATCTGACCTTCGGACACCACGACCACCTCGGCGACCGCCGGAAGTTTCGTCGCCGCTAGAGTCAGATTCTGGCTGAGAACCGTCAGAAGAAGGAGCTTCGGTAGCCTCGGCTGAAGCTTCTACCTGCTGGTTCTCGTCACGATCACTATCGTTGCGACCACGTCCTCGTCCACGGCCGCGATTCCTGTTGCGGCTGCGAGTTCGGCC
>CAVOCL010000192.1:0-4687 GCA_963694185.1 Dehalococcoidia bacterium | reverse complement strand
CGGTAGTTCACGCTGATCGCTTCGTCCCAATCGGAGTGGTGGTTCGCGAGATCTTCCTCGGTGAGCCATCCGCCTTCTGACTGGACAAAATCAGCAGTCTTCTTGGCGATTTCACCTTTATAGAAGGCATCGCTTCCGCCCTCGGCGATCATCTGCAGAGTTCGACCGAGTTCGGGAAGAGTGACTACCTCACCGTAACGAGGTGCGCCATTTGCAGCCGAGCCTGGCAACATCTGACTACCGGACGGTCGATGATTTAGCTTGGTGATCGTATCTTCGCCACCCCAGCCATGAGCGATAACTTCAGATACTGCGTAGCCGTTCAGTGCGTAATCGATCGCCGGTTGGAGCACTTCTCGAAGTGTCATTCGTCCGTACTGATTGAGCGCTGTCTCCCAACCGTGAACGGTTCCGGGAACACTAACGGCGAAGTGGCTGCCGGGTCCGTTGTTCGGAATAGATTCGTATCCAGCGTTGCGAACATCATCGACGTTGGCGGCTGCGGCCTGTCGTCCCGATCCGTTGAGGGCGATTACTTTTCGTTCGCTTTTGTCCCAGATGAGAGCGAACATATCGCCACCGATTCCTGTAGACATCGGCTCAACTACGTTTAGAACAGCTGCCGTTGCGACTGCTGCGTCGATTGCGTTTCCGCCATCTCGAAGTATCTGTAATCCTGCCTGAGCGGCAAGCGGCTGACTGGTTGCGACTGCGCCCTTGCGAGCGACAACTGCGGATCTGCGGGACTTAAAATAGCTCATCTACGATGCTCCAAAACACATGGCCACTCACACATTGTCGGCAAGTTCGGTCATAGTAGCACCGCATAGAGGCGCGGTTCGCCAAATTCGCCAAAGTATCAACCGCATTGAGAGTTCAAGGAGAATATCGGATGACCGGGAATCGCCCCAAGGTGGGAATTGCTTGCAACAAAGAAGTGCGCGAGCGCTATTTCGACGAGGTCGATCTGGCACGGCTGGAGAAGTTTGCCGATGTTTTTTGGCAGGAGTTCGACGAAGCGACGAGCTGGGACGATGCGCCTGAAGCTTCGGCTTCGGTCGAATTGGAATTCAGTGAGTTCGTTGGCGGGCTTGATGCTTTAGTTGTTTGTCACGGATCGCCCAGAGTTACTGGAGCAGTGATCGCTTCGTCGCCAGGATTAGGTTTGATCGGCGAGTTGGAGGGCGATCGGTTTGCTCAGCGGATCGACGTGGAAGCTGCGATAGCCGCTGGGGTGGGGGCCGTCGACACCACGCACGGATCGTCTTACCCAGTTTCAGAGTGGGCGCTTGGGATGATGTTGATCGGGCTGCGCAATGCCGGGGCACACTTCAGACGTTTGATTGCGGGCGAGGAATGGGGAACGCCGGAGCAACGTGAATCGGCGGCTGAATTTGCTCACAACGAGGAGCTGACCGGCAAGACTGTTGGACTGATCGGCGCCGGGTATATAGGACGGCGGCTGATCGAATTACTGAAGCCGTTTGGCGTGAAGTTGCTGGTACATGACCCGTATGTGCAGTCGGAACTGGCCAGCTCGTTGGGTTTTACTTTGACTTCACTCGATGCTGTTCTATCGCAAACGGATGTTGTTGTTTGCCTTGCTCCCCTGACGCCGGGTACTGAAGGGATGTTGGGGCGTGACGAGATTTCTCGAATCAAACCCGGATCCGTTTTTGTAAACGTTTCGCGTGGGGTGATTGTTGACTCAGAGGCGCTGATCGAACGACTTGAGGTTGGTGATATTACAGCGTGTTTGGATGTGTTCGACCCGGAGCCTATGCCTGTTGGATCGAGGATCAGGGAGTTACCGAACGTGTTTCTCTCACCACATATTGCGGGGACAACGGAGCGCTCGAGAACGCGGTTTTTTGAAGAGATGGTGGGCGAGCTTGAACGTCATTTCTCGGGACACGAGACGCTGCATAATCTGACATCGAAGGTTCTTTCGGCAAGACGAGGCGAGTAGGCTGTTCCCAAGCCTGCCGACCGTGTAGAGCTACACGCAATGGGATACACGGAATCCGATGTCGGTGGGTTTGGGCCGACATGCTACCGTGTAGCGATTGGGTGCGGCGCAGTTTGAGCACCGAGTGATCACGCTACCGTGTAGCTACACGGTGGGACGGAAGCAGCTGAACGACTCACCACCTGTACGCAAAGCTTACTGAAACTTTTTTCGCACCCATAAAACCCAGCCTAGCTGGTTAGCGGGCTCGGGGGTTTAGTACGTCGTTGAGGGCGTCGCCGACGATATTCCAGCAGAAGATCAGCATCCATACAACGATGATCGGAGCGAGTAATTGCTCGGGGTGATCACGGAGTACGGACACGCTGGTGTTACCACGGGCGGTAACCTCGCCGATCATCACGCCCAAACTCGGTCGGGGCGGCTGCACGCCAAGCCCGAAGAAGCTGAGAACCACTTCGGCAAGTGCGATTGAACCGATACCGAAGCTGACTGAAACGATAATCGGGCTGACGACGTTAGGCAGAATGTGCCTGAATAAAATTCGTGGCGTGGTAGTGCCCATCGCCCTCGCAGCTTCGACGTACTCGGCTTCACGTAAAGCCAGCACCTGCCCACGCACAAGCCTCATCATTCCAAACCAGCTGAGCGGCAGCAGTGCGATACCGATTACGAGATAGTCGACAATGCCTGAGCTAACGAGCCCTGATATGCCTGTGTTGTCCTCGATATCATGGGCTATTTGAACGATCCTCGGTTTTAAAGTGGCCGCGAGAAGGATTATTAACAAGATGTCCGGGAACGCCGACACCACCTCTCCGACTCGCATGATCACGGCGTCGATCCAGCCGCGGAAATAGCCGGCGACCAGCCCTACTGTCACGCCAAGAAAAAGGCTCCCGGTGATGAACGTGCTGATAGTGATGATGACAGTGGTTTGGATGCCCCACACAACACGGGTGTAGAGGTCGCGGCCAGCCCGATCGGTACCCAGCCAGTTTTCTGCGCTGGGGCCCTGCTGCGTTCGATATAGATCGGTTTCATGATAGTCGTGGGTCTGGATGACCGGTGCGAAGATTCCAAGCATGTAGATAAATGTGATCACTATCAGGGAGGCGAACGCAAGTTTGCGTTTCCTGAAGCGACGCCACACATTGCGCCAGTGCCCGCGGGCTCGCGGCAGGTTGTCAGTATCGAAGTTGGAATCTGTTGATATATCGGTTGCCATTTGCCTACTGCAGCCTTATTCGCGGATCAACAATTGTGTAAGCAATATCAATAACCAGATTGGCGAGCACGAGCATGCCAGCTCCGAGTAAAACGAACGCTGTCAGCACCGGGAAGTCACGTTGGAAAATAGCGTCTAGTGAAAGTCGGCCTGCCCCGGGTATCCCGTAGATCAGTTCGACAATGAGTGATCCGCCGAACATGCCAGCCAGCGTGAACCCCATGATCGTAAGAATTGGAAGCAGAGCGTTTCGGGCGATGTGGCGGTAGTTGACCACCATGTTCGGCATGCCTTTTGCCTGAGCCGTTCGTACGTACTCCTGCCCGATCACTTCTAGAGTGCTGGCTCGCATGTGCCGCACGAAGATCGCGGCACCGGGGATTCCGATGGTGAGCGCCGGCAGGATGGTCTGTGTAGAGAAGAATCCATCCCATCCAGCCGCGGGCACCCAGTGGAGTTGAACAGCGAAAAACAAGATTAATAACGGCGCGGTGAAGAAGACCGGCATTGCGTAGAGGATCAGCATCGTAATAACGATCGAAGGATCACGCGCAGTCCCCTGCCGTTTCGCTGCGTAAAACCCGAGTGGTAAACCGATTGTTATGGCGACAAGTAGTGCTGCGATATTCAGCTGGACTGAAACCCACAATCGTGGAGCGATAATTTCTAGTACCGGCCTGCCCTGATAGTGGTAGCTATCGCCGAAATCGCCTTTGAGGACATTTCCAACGTACTGGATGTACCGAAGCGGGAAGGGATCGTTCAGACCAAGGCGTTCACGCTCGCGCTCGATGTTGTCTTCCGTTGCCCTATTGCCGAGCCGCAATTCAGCGGGGTCACCGGGTGCGCAGGTTCCCATCATGAAAACGAAGAATGCCGCCATAGACAGCAGAACTGGCGCCCATAGAAGGCGCCTTAGGATGTATGCCAGCATCTGTGGTTACAGCTCTCCGTGTTCGGCTGAAATGGTTTTCACTTGTCGACGAGTGCTCGTCGAAACTAACGTACCGAAAATAATGCCCCGGCGACGCCATATTACCTATGCGTCAGAATTGCCGGGGCAATTATTTCGTTTTTTTACGTAATGGGTGGTTACTTGTCGATCCACACGTCTTTGAACTTCGGAATCGTCAGTGACGAGAATGCGTAGTCCTTGATCCACGGCTTGATTAGAGCCTTCGAATCGACACCCCACCAGAGTGGCAGCCATGCGGCTTCCGAAACGACAATCTGTTCAGCATCGTTGTAGAACTTGACTCGCTTCGAAGCGTCCTGCTCGGTCTGAGCGGAAACCACGTACTCGTCCACTTTATCGTTGGCGTACCCACCGTAGTTGATAGCGCTGTTCGAACGGAAAAGTACATCGATGAACGTCTGCGGGTCGGGGTAGTCAGCCTGCCAAGACAGTCCACTCCAGGCCTGTAATCGGCCACGGTGAAGATCTTGAATGTACGTTGCCCATTCAACTTGCTGAATCTCGATTTCGATAC
>CAVOCL010000191.1:0-4704 GCA_963694185.1 Dehalococcoidia bacterium | reverse complement strand
TTCGCCGATCGATCTAAAATCTCTGTCGTTCGAACAGCTCACTACGACCCGCAATCTGATGATGAGTGCACTTGGTCAACTCAGCGGCAAGCCGAGGGTTGCTCAGAGGTTGTTGGGAGTTAAAGGGGCCGCACTCGAAAAGGCGCGAGCGGATAATTCCGACATCGCAAATGCACCGACTCTTCCGGCAATCGAACGCTACACCGGCGTGATGTACGACTCGATTGATCACATTTCCCTCGATGATGCAGCAAAGCAAGTATTCGGTGAAAACACGATCATTATGTCTGGACTGTTTGGGGTAGTTCGACCGTTCGACATGATCCCCAGTTACAAGCTGAAGATGGGTGCGAAGCTTCGACGCAACAAGGCATGTTCAGCGATTTGGAAACCACTTATTACCAAGGCACTGACCGAGATTATAGAAGATCGAGTGATTTGGGATCTACTGCCCAACGAACACAGCGCAGCATGGGAGCCTTCAAAATTAACGGTGCAAAGTAGGTTTACAGTGAAATTCCTCGAGATGAATGCTGATGGACAATTGAAGACGGTGAACCACTGGTCGAAGGCGCTTAAAGGCGCACTCATTCGTCATCTGGTTTCGAATCCTGAAGCTGCGGGTTCATCTGATTCGGCGTTGGAGTTGCTCACAAAATTTTCGCACCCGGAAGGGTATGAATATCGTGCCGATCTGACGAACGAGATCGAGGGCGCCTCGGAGATCATCTTCGTAAAAGAACGCTCGTAGTTCGATTCGTAGCAAACCCCACCATTAATGGCTGCCAAATAATTCAAGTCGTTTAATCACCCATCACGACATTCGCCAAAATGGCCCGGTTCGCCGAGTCGATTTGCGTCCCGGTGCTGCGTTAAGCAGAGCATCGATAGCATCTTGTGATAGGACTGCGCCCTTGTCCAAATGAATCCCGTCCGTTAAACCGATCGCACCGATTACCAAAATCGGTTCGCTTGTTTCGGTCCTGTAACTGTAGTTTCACTCGGGAGGAGCGATCATCACAGTCGGTAGCCCCCAAGAGCGGGCTGTGTGGATTCCGCTAGAAAGGCAGGCCGAAAATGCGAACGAGGGTACGTTCGCATTAGAAGGAGTTCGGAGAAAGAGGTGTTAGAGAGCTCCGTCGATGATCATGTCGATCACCGCTGGCTTGCCAGAGTCTATTGCTGAATTCACAGCTGAGTCGATATCGGCGGGGTCTTCTACTCGGATGCCTTGCATTCCATATGCTTGAGCCTGAGCAGCGAAATCGATTGGATTCGGGAAGTCCATCGCAAAGTACGAATCGGGTTGTTCCAGAGCATTTAGGCGGTGATAGTGATTCATATTCACCTTCAACACCCGGTACGAAGCGTTGTTGCAAATAACGAATACGGCAGGAATTTCGGAATTCACCGCTGTCCACAACGCCTGAATAGTCATGATCGCACTACCATCGCCAATCACGCCGACTGCAGGTCGGTCTGGGCTTCCTAGTTTCACACCCATCACTGCGCCCATGCCCCAACCGATTGCCTGCCCACGACAGCCGTAGTAGGTGCCTTGGGCCGATGGCGACAGTGCATCGAAAATATAACCACCGGTGCTTACTGAATCGTTGAACACTGCTGAATTGTCGGGCAGTGCCTTAGCAAGGTGGTCGGCCATCATGGCTGGCGACATTGGTCGACTCTTAGCTGTCATACCCGCTAACTGCCTGAACGCTTCGATTCGTGCGGCGCTTTCTGCTGTGGCTTCTTGCTTTCGGCCCTCTGCAGATTCCGACTGTGAGCCGTTCAGGCTAGCTTGAAGCGCTTCTGCGAGCTGACCAAGAGCCTTGCTAGGTGAGGCGAGAATACCGAGATCAGTCGGTTCGGACTTTCCGATAGCGCCTGAGTTGATATCGATATGAACCAATTTCGAATTAGCTGCAACGAACTGGCCTGGCTGGTAAAAGAAATCCTCGAAGACAGGGCAACCGACAGCCACAATGACGTCGGCGGATCGAACCGCAGCGACAGCTTCGGCGGTTCGCATGTTCAAGTTCCCCTGCCACAGCGGATGATCCGCAGGGAAGTTGATCTCATTCGACCCGTGCCCGTAAGCCCGCATTCCGCCTGATTCAGCAACTGCGACTGCCGCCGCTGTGCCATTGGTATCCGAAACACGATCTCCAACGACAAGGATCGGGCGATCTGCGCCAGCTACCAGACCACAGATCTGGTCAATTAGCTCAGGGTCGGCGGAGGGTGAAATATCAACGGGAGCGGAAGGAATCAGTTCCATTTCAGCAACGTCATCGAATGCGTTTGCCGACATCGCAACGAAGGTAGGTCCAGTCGGGGCAGTTCGTGCTTCCTGAAAAGCGCGGCGTATTACTGAAGGAACTTGCTCTGCATGGGTAATCTCGGTACTCCACTTGGAATACGGACGCGCCATATCGGCAAGATCAGACCGACCCGGAGCGAGCTTCCTAATGTCCTTGTTCCCGGCGGTCATAACCATTGGGGTTCCGCCGTAGAGCTGGTCGATCATTAGCGACAAACCGTTCGACATTCCATTGTCGATATGAAGGCTTACAAGCGGTACTTTGCCGGTTGAACGGGCGTAACCCTCTGCTAATCCAACAGCTACCCCTTCTTGTAGCACCAATACATATTCAATCGACGGATATTGATCCATCACTGCCATCATCGGTGCTTCGCTCGTGCCGGGGTTGCCGAACATGTATTCGACACCTTCTGCTTCGAACATTTTGAGAAGTGCGTGCTTACCTGCGATGCGTGCCAAAACCTGAGTACCTCATCGTTTCACTAGTATTTTCTGTTCGCGCTTTAATGCTATTTGCCTGAAGCGCCGTCGATCAATATTTTCCTGAACTGCTCGGCAACAATTTCGACCTCGCCATCCTGAAGGTTCAGCGGATCGATCCACATTTTCCTTGCTGGATCACGGTAGTCGACTGCCACGTACACGCGTGGATCGGCGGCCTTCATGCGATCAGCGATCTCTGAGTAGCTGGGACCTTTCCAATTTTCGGCGAACGTTACCACAGCGTGCGGGATGTAGTGGTCGTAATTGTGTTCGACCTTGACGACTATTCCTGGAATTTCTTCAATCTGATCAACCACAAAATTCATCTGCACTCGGTAGTTCTTAGTTTCCGCTTCTTCATCGATGCTCGTGAAAGCTGCGAGAGCGGCAAGTAGACCTGCGATCTCTGCCAGTGAGTAAGTTGGCTGCGGTTCTACCTTGAATCTCACCAGCTTGATCTTGGCACTCGGGTCAGTGGCGATCTCTTGCTCATCCACGAGGAAGCGAAAGAACCTACGCAATCCAAGCTGTGCAGCAGTCACGGTCGATGGCTGGACTCTGGCAGATAACCAGTTGATGTAATCCCGTACGTGAGCGGTTTTTAGCTTAGCGGGGGGAATCCAGCCTGAACGCTCTCCCAGTCTGTAGGCATCTCTGACGTAGCAGGAGATTGTGTGAGGCCTCAAACCTTCTACTTTTAGCGATAGAGCAAAAGAGTCCAAATAAATGACGTAATTGACTGCTGTATCGGTGTTTTCCATGTTACAAACCCTATGTATTTACGGGGTTCTAACAAAGCTACTTGAACTCATATTCAAGCACTAGTGGTGGGCCTGGAGGGACTTGAACCCCCGACCAATTGATTATGAGTCAACTGCTCTAACCAGCTGAGCTACAGGCCCACGTGTGACGCACAACTGTGAGAGCGTGCGTTGGAACGCTACTGATTCTCTCATGAGTTCAGCCGAGAGCAATACACTTTTTGATTCCGTCTGTGGTGAATTTCATCTGATGGCGAACGTGCCAAGAGTCGGAATCGCCCCGCTGTCTGGCCAAAACCAGCCACCGGCTGCAACCTAGCCGTCGTTGTCAGACTCTGTCAGGGCATTGTGGGAGATGCAGGCAATTGATAACCTGCCCTAAACTACCCACGACTGCCAATACTTCAGTCAGTAATTCAATCCATGAGGTCCATACGCATGACGCACGCCGCACGCATTCTTTCTCACCTGAAGTACTCCCGATGGCTCCTACTTGCGCTGCTCACTGGCGCACTGGCACTAGCAATGGCGTGTGGCTCGGGAGATGACTCTGCAGACAGCGGAGAAGCGGGCGCCGCAGCAGAACCGGCCGCGGAGGTCGACGATGCGCTTGCCGAAGTTTCTCGCGTCATGCTTACCGATAGCACGTTCACAGTCGACGACTACCTCACTGCCGGTTGGAAGCAGTCGAAGCAGTACGATGACATCAGCACGGTTCCCGAGGCGACCGAGGTTTACTTCGGCTTCTACAACGCGAAGGACATTGAGGTGCGGGTCTACGCATCGCACGATTCCGCAGCGAACGCTGGAGCAACTGACGCAGCTGAAGATATCGACCAGAGCTTCCGTGAAGGCGGATCGATTGGCGCAAGCAACCGTGGAGCCGGATCGAGAGCTGTTACCAAGTTCAAAGCATTTGCAGTGGCCGGTAACACCGTGATCCTTTGCGAGCTATCTCTCGACGTGTGTGTTGAGCTGGCAACTGCAGTAGGTGGCTAGGCGAAGGTGTTTTGGCCAAGTTCGAGTTTATTGGTGCCGGATCTACGGTATCCCTTCGATAGCTGGCTAGAATTCCATGATTGCCCATGATGGTGGCTGAACAAATCGGTCGAATAAGAACTGGTGCGTGCCTAA
>CAVOCL010000190.1:0-4720 GCA_963694185.1 Dehalococcoidia bacterium | reverse complement strand
TCAACAACCAGGCCTATATTTTGGCGGTTGAAAAGCTGGCTGGTATCGAGCCTTCACCACGTGGCGTATGGCTGCGAATGATCGCTTCCGAGCTACAGCGAATCGCAAGCCACCTCGTCGCTACCGGATTCCTATTGCAGGACCTAGGGGCACTCGGCACGCCACTCATTTACACAATGCGTGAACGAGAAAATATTCTTGACCTTTTCGAGATGGTCTGTGGTGCTCGCATCACAAACTCGTACCTGCGCCCCGGCGGAGTGTTCATGGACGCTCCGAAAGAGTTCTGGCCAGCACTCGACCGTGGACTCGATGACATCGTCAACACAATCGACGAGCTCGAGGAATACCTCAGCGGCAACGAGATCGTCTTCTCTCGCACCAAGGGCACAGCCGTTCTTTCGCAAGAACTGCTGATCAACGCCTCGATCACAGGCCCGATGCTGCGAGCGAGCGGTGTCGACTGGGATCTGCGCCACCGCGCACCATATGACTACTACGACAAGATCACATTCGAACGAAAGCTCCACACGGCTTCCGACAACTACGCCCGGTATTGGGTGAGGGTTCAGGAAGCACGTGAGAGTGTGAAGATCATTCGACAGTGCATCGAACAGATCGAGCCCGGGCCAGTACGTCCGTCGTTCGACGATGTTCCCCGGTTGATTCGACCACCGGCTGGTGATGCCTACGCGGCCATCGAAGGATCTAAGGGCGAACTTGGGTTCTACCTCGTGAGCGATGGCGGAATTGCTCCGTATCGCATGCACGTACGGGCCTCTTCGCTGATCAACCTGACACTGCTGCGAGACATGCTGATTGGTGGACAGTTTGGCGACCTGTTTGTCACGTTCGGTAGCGTGGATCTGAACATGGGTGAGGTGGACCGGTAATGGGTCAGGCCTTCCTCGACAACTCGCTCTGGCGAAATATCTACTGTGTACTTGCTGGCGATAGTGCCAGCTGTGCAGCGCGCGACTACTCCGCAGGATTTCTTCCGGGAGATATGGCGTGGCTTGCATTCCTTCTTACTGCCGCAGCAATCGTCGGACTCTTCGTCAATGGTGTGCTTGGTGGCGTGATCGTACTCATCTGGGGTGAGCGACGCCTGTTCGGTCGATTCCAAAGACGAACTGGTCCCAACAGATGGGGTCCGTTCGGGATGCTCACATCGGTTGCTGACGCAATAAAAACGATGTTTAAAGAGGATGTTGTTCCGGCAGAAGCCGACAGGATCTTGTTCAACCTCGCGCCAGTGCTTATCGCCGCTCCTGCATTGTTGGTTTTTTCTGTAATTCCGTTCGGAGTTGGCACGTATGTTGCCGATCTGAACATTGGTGTGCTGTTCATCATGGCGGTCACATCACTAACAACGCTCTCGGTGCTCACGGCTGCATGGTCGTCGGCAAACCGTATTGCGATTCTTTCGGCGTTACGTTCGATCGCTCTTCTTATTAGCTACGAAATTCCAATGGCGCTCGCGTTGGTGGGAATTATCATGCTCGCCGGATCGATGTCACTTGGAGACATCATTGCGGCCCAGAACGTCCCGTTCATCATCGTGCAGCCGCTGGCGTTCTTCGTGTTCTTCCTCGCAGCGATGGCTGAGATGGCGCGAGCACCGTTCGACCTTACCGAAGCTGAATCTGAACTTGCTGCCGGGTATTTGAACGACTACGCCAGCATGAAATTCGGTATTTTCTTTTTGGCAGAGTTCATGGCCGAGATCAGCACATCGGCGATAGTTACAACGCTGTTCCTGAGTGGTTGGAGGGGCTTCGACCCGATTCCTTCCCACTTCTGGTTCGGTGCAAAGCTGATTGCAGTTCTATTCGTAATCATCTGGTTCCGCATGACGCTGCCTCGACTGCGTGTCGACCAGGTGCTGAAATTCGCCTGGAAGGGTCTGTTCGAACTCACGCTGATCAACATCGTTGTCACGGCAATTCTGATTGCAATCTGGCCGCAACCCACTACTTCGCAGTTGTGGATGATGGCTGCTATCAACTGGCCAGTGGCAATAATCTCGATCTGGGGCGTAAGTAAATTGCTTGGAACCCCGGCATACGATAAGCCGCAGCCCGACGCCGATAAGACGTCATACCCGGTTGCCAGCGAAGAAATTCCTGAAGCTTCCGTGTACGTTGTTGAATCAACTACGCCAGCGCAAGAAGGAGGCGACTAATGATTGGTATGGGTTTGCCCCGTGGCTTTATGGTCACGCTCAAAAACTTCTTGCGGCCTGCTGTGACCGAACAGTACCCGGATCGTCACGTAGGCCTCCTAGGCGCTGCGAAGGAAGCTGGAATGAATCCGTTCCAGTTCCTCGTGAAGAAGCCTGGCGATTCGCTGAAGGCAATTGCCGGATTGGCCACCGTGCCTGTCGCAGTGAAGCAGTCGTCTCGATTCCGTGGCAACGAGTTCGTTTTCTTCGAAGACCGCTGTACTGCCTGCGCCAGCTGCGCGAAATACTGCCCACTCGGCATCATCGAGATCGTTAGCGTGCCCGGCAAGATCGACGCCCAAGAGGGCGAAAGCTACAAGCTTGAAGTCTTTGATATCGATATTGGGCGTTGCATGTTCTGTGGCCTGTGTGTCGAAGCATGCCCTTACGACGCTCTGCACATGGGATCGCAGTTCGAGCGGTCGAAATACGTTCGCGATGAGCTAATCATCACGAAGGAAGAGCTGTTCGACGCCGAAAAGCGTCCTAGCTCGTGGTACCGACCTCAATTTGAAGAAAACGCATTCGATCCGTTCAAAGAAACGATCGACGATCACTACAAGGCCGGTCGCCATGAACGTCCGTCCGACGAAGACCTGAAGAAGAAATGGGTCGACGAACGATGATCATGGAAGTTTCGGCCCTAACGACAATCGCCTTCTGGGCGGCATCAGCGATGACGCTTGGGTTTGCGGCAATCGTTGTGACCCAGCGCGACGTTTTCAGGGCTGCAATAGCTCTCGCTGGATCGTTCTTAGGCGTTGGTATTTTGTATTTCGTGCTCAGCGCCGAATTCGTTGGCGTTGTGCAAATACTCGTTTACGTAGGAGCTATTTCCGTACTGATGGCGTTTGCTGTGATGTTCATTCAGGACATCGCATCAGGAAGCCGTCCGTCGCAGGGTCGTATCGTTGGGGCTGCTGTGGCAGTGCTGATATTCGCAGCACTCGCATTCACTGCGTACAACACAAACTGGTCGACCATGGACGAGATTACGGACCCCGTTGCCGTGGCCGCTCTCACCGAGGGCTATGTTGAGGTTGGTGAGGACGACAACATAACGGTTGTCACCACTGCACCTGTAGGCAGCACAGAAGTTGTCATCGAAAACGACGGCGTGTTTGTCGACAGCACAAGCGCACTCGGCGTTTCGCTGATTCGTGAATACATGCTTGCTTTCGAAATAATCGGACTACTGATGGTTGCAACACTCATTGGTGGGCTGATGTTGATGCGTGACCCTCCAAAGGGACGTGATGAACAAGAACCTGA
Organism: Dehalococcoidia bacterium; assembly: GCA_963694185.1. Taxonomy (GTDB): domain Bacteria; phylum Chloroflexota; class Dehalococcoidia; order Lucifugimonadales; family Lucifugimonadaceae; genus Lucifugimonas. The sequence goes on along the minus strand of CAVOCL010000190.1, from coordinate 1,224 downwards.
GCCAGAAGCAGAGATAGGAGGCGCCTCGGTATGACCATCGAGAACGTACTACTCGTCTCGGCCGCACTGTTTGCACTCGGTGCGTACGGTGTCGTTTCACGGCGCAGCCTGATCACCGTGATCATGTCGCTCGAACTGATGTTCAACGGTGTGGTTATCGCCGCCGTTGCGTTCAGCAGGTTCACCCCCGCTGCCGCATTGATGAGTGGCGACCCGGTAACCGCCGAAGCAATTCGATCTGCACTCACGGGTCACGTATTTGCCATATTCGTAACTGCAGTCGCTGCTGGTGAAGCAGCGCTCGCATTCGCACTCGTGTTCGCCATGTACAGGGCAGCAGAGTCGGTTGAAATTACCGATGCCGCTGAGATGAAGAACTAACCATGTGGGTTGATTACAAAAAGACTCCAAACCTCATGACCGCACAGATGTGGAAAGACCTGCTCGAAGGAGAAGGCCTGCCGACCAACATTATTCCCGATGGCGACATCCTCGACTGGGCGGAAGACGCCCCGTTTCGAGTGATGGTTCCGAAGGGCCGCGAACACGTAGCCGACGAAATTTTGAGAAAGCTGTAACAGGGAATATCTGTGATAACTGAAGGCCTAGCCTGGCTCATAATCGCCCTGCCGCTCGCCGCATTGCTGGTGAACGGTGTATTGGTGCGCGCCTTCATAGGAACCAGTTCGAAATACGCCGGTTACATAACCGTTGCGGCCTTAGGTGGGTCGTTCGTGCTTTCCCTTATGGCACTCGCCACCGTGATGTCAGACGGACCACTTCATCTTGAATCGCACGACTGGATTTCAATTGTTGGGCTGAATCTAACGTTCGGCCTGATGCTCGACCAGCTGACAGTAATCATGTTGGTGGTTGTGAGCGGTGTGAGTTTGCTTGTTCAGATATATGGACAGGCGTACATGCACGGCGATAAGAGCTACACCCGCTACTACGCCTACATGGCGTTGTTCACGGCTTCGATGCTGGGTCTCGTTCTTTCCCGCAACATGATTCAAATGTTCGTGTTCTGGGAACTTGTTGGTGTTTCTTCATATTTACTGATCGGGTTCTGGATGGATCGACCTTCGGCCGCTGCGGCTGCCAAAAAGGCGTTCCTGATGACGAGGTTCGGAGACTTCGGATTCTTGCTCGGAATTCTGTATCTCTACTCGCAAAGCCCGTCGTACATGGATATCTCGACGCTCTATCACGCTATAGAGGCGG
>CAVOCL010000189.1:0-4729 GCA_963694185.1 Dehalococcoidia bacterium | reverse complement strand
CCGGGAATATCTTGAGTAGTCGTAACGATCATTGCAGGTCTCTTTCGTACTTACGGTATCCGGTGAGTGGATCTGGATGAGTCACTCGCTTTTTCTGATTCGAGATTACCGCATCGGTACTCATATATCGCCAAAAATCCATGAGTAGTTGATATCGGATCCGAGTCCAAACATGGCTCGGCCGTGCGTAAGATATTGGCCATCTCCCTTTCGGAGTAATTGGCGAATCAGCCGTCCGTGAGAGCGGACCATACGCACAAGTGATTTTCTTGGAACTGAACTGGCACGAAATCGATCGATTCCTGATGGGCGAAGCCTGGTCGGGATCGCTGATAAAGCAGCAGTTAACCGAACTCGCCGATGTCATTGGACCCCGCTGGGGAGGCTCCCCGGAAGACCGCCGGGCTGCTGAGTACATCCGGTCTCAAATGGAAATCGCTGGCTTAGATCGAGCGGATATCGAACCGTTCACGATGGAATCGTGGAATCACGGTGATGTATTGATCACGTTGCCAGACGACAACGATAGAAAAATCGCAGCACTGCCGTTCCTAAGGTGCAAAGCGATTAATGTGACGACTCTGCTGGTAGACGCCGGGTTTGCTTCCCCACATGAAGTGGATGCACTTGGCGACCGGATCAAGGGATCGGTCGTGCTCGCCAATATAAACCCCGAACCGTTCACAGCAGCCGAGCCGTTCACCGCTCGTGTGGCGGCTGGCAAAGGCTGCTGCGGCCTGTGTGATCGCCATTGAGCCAAAGACGGGCGGTCGGATGGAGTACGCCAACTCCGACGAATGGCTAAACGTAGGACCTCAGAAGGACGCCATAGCGGTTGTGAAGACCAGTTCGGAAGACGGGGCGTATCTACAGCGCATCGCCAGTTCAGCGCCCCGTATCCACGTTTCTGTCGATGCGAAGTATTTCGATTACGAGGCTTACAACACGATCGCCGAAATCAAAGGCGAAACCCATTCTGAACGACACCTGATCCTCGCCGGCCACCACGACACCGTGCTCAAAGCACCCGGCGGAAACGACAACACGTCGGGGACAATCGGCGTGATGGAAACGGCGCGGATCATGGCCGCGTTGAGCCGTGAACTAGGGGTGAAGCCGGGAATGTCGATTCGCTTTGCTACGTGGAGTGCCGAGGAACAGCACTTGCAGGGCTCAAAGGCCTACGTTGCCCGTCATTACTTAGAGGGAGCAGCGGACCGAGAGTCAGCACCGCTACTGAACATCAACCTCGATGAGCTATCGACCGGCCACATGAAAGGCATCGTTCTGGCGTTCCCGCATCTGAGACGGTTCATGCAGTCGCAACTCGACACGATGGACGACGGCCTGAAGTGCCACGTTCTCGATCATATGGATGCCCATTCAGATCACTTCCCGTTCGTTGAGCAGGCTATAGACGCTTCGATTACGTGGCGATGGCGATTCTGGGGGCGACACGAGGATGCCAACTTCCATCACGAAGTTGGTGATGCGGCGAACAAGTTAAATGTGCGGGAATTGAAGGAATACGCTGGGCAGCTTGCCCGGTTATTGCTGCGGCTATCGCATGTTGCGCCAGAAGATTGGCCCAAAAATCCGCTAACGATTTCCGATGTGAACCAGATGATCGAGCGCGACGCTGGAAGCCATCACGCGGTGTTCCATTAGCTGACAACTGGACTACAGCTAACTCTTGAATTCGTCCAAATGATCCGTATCCCAGAATCCGGGGAAGTGTGGAGCGTTGCTCTCGGTATCGACCGTAATCAGCGCACCGTACGGCATAGTTTCGCGGCGTTTCGAGTCGAACAGATCTCTACCTTCGAGATGATCGATGATCGTCCCGATCACACCTTCGTGCAGAAAAGCTGCGACCGTATTCAGGCGCCGTGAAGCGCAGGCTGCCAGCATTTCAGCAAATCCAACCTTCACTCTGCGGCTGAACTCTGGAATAGTTTCGCCACCCAGACTTTTGAAGTCGACGTGATAGTCGCCCGTAACGATTCTGGCCTTTACAGAATCCGGTGCGTCCCAAATATTCCCGGTATCGAGTTCAGCCAGGTCGGGTATCTGGTGTACCGACTGACTGGTGATGGTGGAGAAGTGCTCGCCCGTTTCTACCGCACGCGGCACGTTGCTGGTGAACGAAGCCTCAGGGTTAAGCACCGCAATCCTTTGAGCTGCCTGAGTTGCCTGTTGGCGGCCCAGTTTGGTCAGACCTGCATTGGGCACATACAGCCCGTCACCACCCATCTGGGGCTGTCCGTGACGCACGAGGTGAATAATCATCGAGTGATTCTACGAGGTGGCTCGCCATTTAGTCGCTATGAATGTCGCAACACGGTCGAAACTGTCTCGCCAAGCGCCATGTTCGACTAGAATCCCGAAGCATGAGAGAACGTCACCACCGCTCCGATAGCAAACACCCCAAGGCTTGCACCTGCACGACATGCCAGGCACGCCGTCTTGAGGCTGCCCGCCCGAAAGTGAAGAAGAAGCGAAAGCCGAAGTCTCAGCGAGGCAAAGGCTCGAAGAAGCAGGTGGCCGATGCGGCTCTAAAGGATGTGATGGACATGTTGGGGCTAGACGACAGTGACAAGAACGAGAAATAGCTGAATGACAGACTCCCAGAAATCGAAAATCGGTCTTATCGGTGCGGGCTGGTGGGCCACTGCGAATCACCTACCGGTGTTAGTGGAACGAGACGACATCGAGCTTGCCAGTGTGTGTCGACTCGGTGCCGATGAACTGCAGCAGGTGAAATCCAAGTTCGGATTCACCCATGCCACAGAAAACTACGAAGAGCTTCTCGAAACTCCCGGTCTAAAAGGGGTCGTAGTCGCTTCGCCGCACACCCTTCATTACGAACACGCCCTTGCCGCCCTCAAAAAGGGCTTACACGTGCTTTGCGAGAAGCCGATGACTACGAAAGCCAGCGAAGCCCGAGCCCTGGTCGATGAGGCTGAACGACAAGGCGTTGAGCTAATGATTCCTTATGGATGGCACTACAGCGAGTTCATTCAGGAAGCGAAACGCCGTATGGACGAAGGCGCGGTTGGCGAAATTGAATTCGTGATGTGCCACATGGCTTCACCCGTGCGCGCCCTTCTTGAAGGCAAGAAATTTCTATCGACCGGCGGTGGCGCGGGCGACAACATGTTCGAGCCTGCTGCCGAGACTTGGGCCGACCCTGTTATTGCTGGTGGCGGATATGCGTTGGCTCAAATGTCGCACTCGGCAGGATTGGCCTACTGGCTCACTGGTTTGGCTGCCGAATCAGTTGTAGCTCTCACATCGGCTCCAACCAGCAAGGTCGAACTGTACGATTCGTTCTCCGTTCGGTTCAAGGGTGGTGCGATAGGCTCATTCAGTGGAGCCGGTGCGCTCCCCGACAACCAGCAATTCCAGCTCGACGTGCGCATTTTCGGCTCGGAAGGCGTGATGACTGTTGACTGCGATAGGGCCAGACTCGAAGTGATCCGCCATGATGGCAACAACTTCAACATGGACCTCCAGCCCGATGCCGGAGAGTATTTCGGTGGAGGACCAACGGCTAACTTTGCCGATATCGTTACCGGCAAGGGCTCAACCAACTGGGCTCCCGGGTGGGCCGGCATGCGAGCCGTCGAAATGATTGACGCTGCATATCGTTCCGTGGAATCAGGGCACACTGAATCGGTTTGAACTAAGTGGCGGTAACAGTGCGTGTGCCCACCCATGTGTAAACCGCAATGAGCCATAGGGGTCACGTCTGACCCAATGAGCCAGTAGTTTTACTTGTGGCGAACCTTTATGTGATCCCACAGAAACCAACTGGTCATATCCGCGATAGGCCACGGGGTTCAATACTGGGGATATGCCGGTGCAGCAGCACTGGTTTTCACACGGTAGAAATACGGTCTCAGCCCCCCCTATGGCACAAGCCGAATCGACATACCCCTCGAAGACGACTCAACCTCGTCGGCTACAAAGCTGGCTTTCAAAGGTTAGTAGTTGGACTTCACGTCGAGACGACACGGCCGAACTTCTACTGGAAGCCGGACAGATACTCGGAGATAACTTCGAGTCGCCCAATCACCCGGATAGATTTGCAGCCCACCTGGCGAAAATGATCGACTTCGATTATTTTTGCCTCGCTCAAGTAGATCATTCTGAGTGGACCGTTGAGAACTTGTTCCAGTACGGAACAAGGATCAATGGATTGTCCGACGCCTGGTCGATAAGCCTCGACGCTGTGCCCCAGCCAGAGGTGTTTTCGACCAAGTCAGCAGCAATGTGCGAGGTTGAGCAGGCTGCCCATAGTGGCAAATCGCCGGCCTGGTGGATGTACAGAGCAGGTTTGCGGTCAATGATCACTGCCCCGATCATCGCAGATGGCACTGTAATTGGCGTTTTCATGGTTGCATCTCGTATGCCCCATACCTACGACAACGCCAACGTCTACACCGCACAAATGCTGGCTGACGCAGTTGCTGGTTCGTTCGCGAACCTACGTTTACACAAGCGATTGCGTCGTGAACTAATCGAACGCGAAACGGTCTCCGCTCTCGCCAAAACGATCAGTTCTTCGCTGGATATCGAAAGTTCTATGCCCGATTTCGCGCAGGATCTTTGGAAAATTATTCCAGCAAATGGTGTTTCAATTTCGCTGGCAACAGGAGTCGATGACGACACTGAAGTCCGTTGGTCTTTCGGTGAGACTCCTGTTGCTAGCGATTCACCTCAACAC
>CAVOCL010000188.1:0-4745 GCA_963694185.1 Dehalococcoidia bacterium | reverse complement strand
CTGTGATTTCGGCTGCACCGGTCGAAGGACCGCTAGCATCGAACACAACAATTCCGGCGATCAGAGTCGTGCCATCGGAACCGTCAGCGCCAGCGGCACCGTCGGAACCATCAGCACCGGCTGCGCCAGTTGCACCAGAGTTACCTGGGTTACCAGGAGCACCAGCGTCACCGTCGTCACCAGAAACACCGGACTCACCCGGGTTACCCGGGTTACCAGGTGCACCAGAGTTACCTGGGTTACCAGGAACACCAGGTGCACCAGGGGCGCCAGTAGCACCTGCCGGACCGCGCTCACCCTGACAAGCAATAGCTGCCATAAGGGCGAACATCGTACCAATCAATAGGAAAGCCTTTAGCTTTCCGCGGAGCAGTCCTGTCATTGGGCCCCGTCCTCCAGTCTTAATATTATGAATACCGTGCCGAACGCAGCGGTTAACTCATCACGAATTTACACGCAACGAGCGTAACTCGTACGCATTACGCGCGAATTACAGCCGCTACAAGTGGCGAGCCGATGGTCATGTTATTCGGGCAATTTCTCCACTGTCAAGCAATTGAGACTGGGCTTATGAGGCGTTTTGCTGCATAGTCGGCTCAGTTCATGCGCTGGTAACCGTTACCGGATAGGCGGGCTCATTTATCAAAAAGCAACTTTCTTACCTTCTATATAGGCACGAAAATCGTGTGTAGATATTAGCCACGCCGTGATATCCTTCCTACGTTGCGAGAGCACAAGAACAAAAACGAAGTAAACGAAAAAGCACAAATTACAGAATCCCATTATTTGGAACACCGGCGAAATGCCGGGTATTTGCAACTCGGAGAGCACTCAACTTGGATCAGTCAGAACGAAGCGCGGTTATTGAGGAATACCGGACACACGAAGGCGACAGTGGTTCGTCGGAAGTCCAGATTGCGCTACTGACAGCTCGGATTACCGAGCTAACGGAACACCTGCGCGAGCACAAACACGACCACAGCAGCCGACGTGGCTTGCTGAAAATGGTTGGTCAGCGCCGACGTCTCCTCAACTACCTTAATAGTGAAGACGTAAATCGATACCGTGAGATCATCAGCAAGCTCGACCTCCGTAAGTAAGTAAACGCCCCCCAGAACATTTATTGGGAGACGTTCCGTTTGCCTGGGTATCGCTGGATTATTGAATAATTCGGCGTAGTTCGGAAAGTTAACTATCCGCATTCCCGCGCAAGCGCACAGGTGCCAGAATCCACTCGCAACAGTTGGCACCGGGCATCCGCCCCTGTGAGATTCGTGCGTTATAAAGAAAAAGAATAGAAAATGATTAACAAATTTGAGATGGAAATCGGCGGACGAGTCCTTGCTTTCGAGCATGGCAGAGTAGCCGCCCAGGCCGGTGGAGCAATTACAGTCCAGTACGGCGACACCATGCTCCTGGCAACAGCGACCGCTTCCAAGAAGCCCCGCGCCGGAGCCGACTTCCTGCCAATGACAGTAGACGTAGCCGAAAAGGCATACGCTGCCGGCAAGCTACCAGGTGGCTTCTTTAAAAGGGAAGGCCGACCTGCCACCGATGCTATTTTGGCTGCCAGAATGATCGATCGACCTATTCGGCCGTTATTTTCGAAGACCATTCATAACGAAATCCAGATCATCGTTACGATCCTCTCAACCGACAGGGTCAACCCCTACCCGGCCATGGGCATCATCGGTGCGTCTACTGCACTCGCCATTTCGGACATTGCATTCAATGACCCGATCGGTGCCTGCGTAATTGGTCTCATCGAAGGCGAACTCGTAGTGAACCCCACTTACGAAGAGCTACAGACAAGTGATCTCGAACTGCTGGTTGCCGGTACTGGTACCGCCACAATGATGGTCGAGTCTGGCGGAAACTTTGTTTCCGAGACAATTCTTCTTGACGCCCTTGAGCTCGCTCAAGAGGTCAACGGCGCTATCGTCGAACAGATCGACGAAATCGTAGCGAAAGTCGGAAAGAAGAAGTGGGAAGCTCCTGCAGTATCTAAAGAAGAAATCGCTGCCGATAAAGCCACTCGCTCAGAGGTTGGCGAAGAGTTCCTTAAGGTTCTCAAGTCACCCGGCGACAAGGCAGAGCGCCAGGGCCGTATGGACGACGTGATGGACGGCACGATCGAAAAGCTTTCTGCCGATCACGACCCAATGCACGTAAAGTCGAGCCTCTACGCCCTCGAAACAGAGGCCGTACGAAGCACGATTCTCGAAGACGGCACACGACCCGACGGACGAAAACTCGACGAGCTCCGCTCGTTGCACTCGGAAGTCGGCTACCTGCCACGTGTTCACGGTTCAGGAATATTCACTCGTGGCGAAACCCAGATCATGGGCGTACTAACGCTCGCGTCTGCCGGTGAACGCCAGCGACTCGACACTTACGCTCTCGAAACCGAGAAGCACTTCATTCACCACTACAACTTCCCTCCTTACTCGGTTGGTGAAGCTGGACGATTCGGTTTCACCGGTCGTCGTGAAATTGGTCACGGTGCATTGGCAGAACGTGCACTGGCACCGGTAGTACCGAGCCAGGCCGACTTCCCGTACACCATCCGGCTCGTATCCGAAGCACTCGCTTCGAACGGTTCGACTTCGATGGCCAGCGTATGTGCAGGATCCCTCGCAATGATGGACGGTGGTGTGCCGATTTCAGCACCCGTAGCCGGTATCGCAATGGGACTGATCACAGACGAGAGCGACAAGAGCAAGTACGCAATTCTTACCGACATCCAGGGTGCGGAAGACCACTCGGGTGACATGGACTTCAAGGTTGCAGGTACACGTGAAGGTGTTACCGCACTGCAGATGGACATTAAGGTAAAGGGAATCACATTCGAGATCATGGCCAAGGCTCTTGAGCAGGCTCGAATTGCTCGATTGCAGATTCTCGACAATATGGAAGCAACAATCTCGGCAACCCGAGATGATCTCAGCGAGTACGCACCTCGAATGCTCTCGCTCAAGATTCCTACCGACAAGATCGGTGCAATCATCGGTCCTGGTGGATCGGTAATTCGTGGAATGATCGACGAATTCGGTGTAACGATCGACGTTCAAGACGACGGCACAGTCGTCGTTGGTTCGCCTGACCGTGAGAACGCCGAGAAGGCCGAAGCAGCAATCAATGCCCTTACTAAGGATGTTGAAGTTGGTGACAAGTACACCGGCCGAGTTGTTCGCATCATGCCTTTCGGAGCATTCGTTCAGATTCTGCCAGGTAAAGACGGAATGGTTCACATTTCCGAACTTGCCCAGCACCGAGTTCCAGACGTCGAATCGGTTGTCAGCATTGGCGATCAGCTCGAAGTAATGGTTATCAACATCGACGGCATGGGCCGAATCGATCTGTCACACCGTGCGCTGCTCGAAGAGAGCAACGAAGGCGGCAACGGCGGATCTGACTCTGACGGTGGCGAACAACGAGAATCCCGTGACCGGGGCGACCGTGGTGGTGACCGAGGCGGCGATCGTGGTGGCGACCGGGGTCCTCGTGGCCGGGGCGGCGACCGAGGCGGTCGCGGCGGTGACCGAGGCGGTCGCGGCGGTGACCGAGGCGGTCGCGGCGGTGACCGAGGCGGTCGCGGCGGTGACCGAGGCGGCGATCGAGGACCACGCTCAGACCGACCCGAGCGCTCAGAACGTTCCGACCGTTCAGGTGGCGATGACGAAGGCCAGCGAGAACGTGGCCCCCGACGTCCTGCCGGTGGTTATGATGGTGGCAGCCGACGATAGGATCCGCCCCGTCGCCGCTAAGCTTTCTAAGTAACGCAAAATAAAGAAAACAAACGATACGATGTCACCGGATATAACAGTTGCAGTAAACGGCGCGCTAGGGAGGATGGGTTCAACCGTCCTCTCGGCTGCTGCCGCTGAAGAAGGCGTAACGCCTGTTGGCGGTGCGGATATTGCCGCAACGTCAGACTCTGTAACCATTTTCGGTACATCGGTGTCGGTTGTTTTGGCCCCGAGCCTTAGCGACTTTTTCCAAACCGTGAAACCCGATGTTGTAGTCGATTTCACGAATGGCGAGGCAGCCAAGCAGGCAATCATTACCTGCATCAACGCCGGCGTGCGAGTCGTTTCTGGCTCCACCGGATTATCGCCAGAAGATCTTGAAGAGATAAGGCAACTCGCAAATGAGAAAAGGGTCGGCGTCATTTCGGCGTCCAACTTCGCTCTTGGTGCCGTGGTTCTTATGCATCTCGCTGGAATCGCTTCCAAGTATTTCGACTATGCCGACCTTCTTGAGAGCCATCATGAAATGAAAGTCGATGCTCCTTCGGGTACCGCACTTTCAATCGCAGAGGCGATGATCGAAGGGCGTGGATCGTCTTTTGAACAGAACGTTGCAGATTTGCAGACCCTCGATGGCACCCGCGGCGGTAGCTTCCAGGGCATCAACGTTCACAGCGCAAGAATGCCAGGCAGAGTCGCACGACATGAAGTTGTGTTCGGCGCACTTGGTCAAACGCTGACCATGATCCACGATTCGATCGACCGTGATAGCTTCATGCCGGGCGTAATACTCGGTGTGAAACACGTCGTTGATCAACAGGAACTCGTGGTCGGTCTCGCGAGCGTACTCGGCCTCGGTAAGTCGAAGCCGTAGCCAACGTGCCTGCCCGAAAATAATCACGGGTTACGGAACGTTGGCACCTCCCAAATATTCTTTAATGAGTGTTTAATTACGTAGGGTCGTTTTGCGCGCCAGAACAAATCGCATCGACTCCC
>CAVOCL010000187.1:0-4782 GCA_963694185.1 Dehalococcoidia bacterium | reverse complement strand
TAACCACCCAGGAACTGACCCGCAATCGCCGCGGGTGCCATGATTCCGAACACTCCGGCCGCAGCCCCAATCGACAGATCTTTCGATGTCAATATCGACACCTGCTGAAACGCCACGCCGGTGCCTACCAACGATTGAGCCGATCCTGCAAATATGAGCAACCACAGCACCCGAGATCGTGTCGCCTGCTTAGCGGTCCATGAAATCTCTGATGTCCCGCTTTTCTTCAATGCACCGGTTGAGCTATCTGGCGTTTCTGGTGAATCGCCATCGGGAAGCAGCCCAATTGACTCGGGACTCGTCCGCATAAAAATGATCGCCGGGACTATCAGCAGCACCCACCCGGTTATAGCGATTGCAACCCATGCGGAACGCCATCCGACTGCTTCGATCAACGTGGCGCCATAAAACGGGTAGATACCGCTGGCAATGGCGCCGCCAAGTGCCATCAACGCCAGGGCCATAGGGCGTTTCCTGATGAACCAAACGGAAACGACGGTGGCTGGAATTAGGCTTAGCGCACCCTGACCCATCGTTCGCATGATGGCGAATCCGACGAACAGCTGCCAGGTCGAGTTAACTCGAGAGAGCCACAAGGCGCCCAAGCCCAAACAAATAACCGAGAAGACCATCATTCGGCGAGGTCCGTATTTATCGAGGCTGCGTCCGATAAATATGATCATCCCAGCCGCGGTCAACGAACCGAATAGATACAGCGTCGAAATGGCGGTTGACGAAAGATTCAGGTCTTCAATGAAAGAATCTTGGAACACCGAAAATGTAAAAGTTTGGCCCGGACCTGAAACAAAACTGGCGAGTGCTGCGACAACTAGCACAACCCAACCGTAGTAAAACGGAGTGCGCGCAACGCGTGGTAGGGAGTTCGGCTGTGGCTCAAATTTTTCTGTCACGGGCAGGAACTATAACGCCCGGCAAGTGCACTGTGGAGCGAGGATGCTGCCAGCTTCTATGCCAGATCGTGCTCAATATTCCTAGAAAAAATACCCCCAGATGAGGATTCCTTTTGAACATTTGTACGTAAAATTTATCGCTGTCGAACCAATCGCTAACTAGGTCTGACCCGACTAAATACCTTGTTTTCGAGCTAAAACTCGAAAATGAGACGTGAAAAGTTCAAAGTTGGTTGCTGGATTTGTGACTTAGCGTTCTAGACTTTCTGATTCGTAAATTATTTTCCCGGGGACAAAAATGAGTATTTCTGTAGAAGGAATCGCCAGTTTCAGCGGACGACACCCGTGGCGAATAATGGTTGCATGGCTGATCGCATTCGTTGCGGCCTTAGGGTCATGCGTACTCCTCGTGCCAGAGGCGCTCGACGGAGAACAGGGCCCGACTCAGGTACTCGAGTACGAACGTGCCCAAATACTGATCGACGAACGATTCGGTGAAGTCGACGGCACGAATGAGCAAAGCGAAGAGGATGCAGGCCCGGCAACCTCATCTGAATTCGTCCTGATACTGGCCGAAGGACTCAAACCAGGTGATGCAGCTTTTGACGATCGAGTTGCCGAGTTTGGCAAAGCTCTGGCATCGGCGCAAAAAGACGATGAAGTAGAAGTGTTGGTGGGTGACTTCAGCGACTACGAGGGTCAGGTGTCGCAAGACGGTACTACTCTGCTTACTTCGATAGATGTGTTTGAAGAGGCATCAGGCGACATAAATACGCTGCTGCACGTGAGCGAAGAATTTACAGACGGTCAGTTTGAGTTCTACATGATCGGCAATGCCAGTATCAATCACGTATTTGAAGAACTGGCAGAAACCGACCTGCAAAAAGGTGAATCGATCGGGATCGCCGTTGCGTTGATAATTCTCGCATTGGTGTTTGGAGCTGTCGTGGCAGCGTTTGTCCCTATATTGTTGGCGATTATTGCGATCATTGTCGCGATCGGGCTTACCCCACTGGTTACCCCATTTGTCGAACTGAATAGTTTCGTGCCTAACATCATGACGATGATGGGGCTCGCGGTAGGCATCGATTACTCGCTGTTCATTCTTTCGAGATACCGTGAAGAACGCGGAAGAGGTCTCGATAAGCAACAGGCGATCGAAGCTTCCAGCAGTTCTGCGGGACGCGCAGTCGTATTCAGTGGATTGACGGTGGTGCTGGCACTACTTGGGATGTTGATTATTCCTGAACGAACGTTTCAGGCATTCGGTATCGGCGCCATATTCGTTGTCTTCGTGGCGGTTGTCGCCGGGATGACGCTCTTGCCGGCGTTGATTGGAATTATCGGAGACAAAGTCTGGGCGATTCGTTCTCCTCTTCCAATCACACTGGGTCTCTTCATCGTTGGTTCCGCGGTGGTCATTATCGTGTTGGAACTCGGTCCGATATTGTTGTTAGTTTCACTGCTCGTGATGTTGATTCTCGGGTGGTTGGCGTTCATAAATCGATCCAGTGGTTGGGCCAGCAGTGGCAAGTTCTACTGGCTACTTTCGTTCCTGATATTGCCGGTTATAGGCGCTCCGCTTGGTTGGCTCATTCGAAAAACCACAATTACAACAAAATTGGGAATTGGTCAGGCAAAAATCGTTGATCCAGAAGCCGAAACGGGAATCTGGAACGCGATAACGGTGAACGTGATGAAACGGCCGTACCTCAGCATGCTGTTTGCGGTCGTAGTCTTGTTATTCCTGAGCTACTTCTATCTCGATCTAGAAAAGGGTACGAGTGGTACATCAGTTTTGCCTGACGAGATTCCAGCAAAACAGGGATTCCAAAAACTCGACGAAAAATTTGGATTTGGGTCTGATGCTCCGGCACTAGTCGTGATCGACGGTGACGTTGGAGCAGATCCAATAGCGAGTGCAATCGACAAGCTTGAAAAGTTGATGATTTCAGATGACGGACTCCAACCACCGGAAGTAAGGGTTGAGGCAGATCAGAACTTAGCAGTCCTCCAATCCAACATTCCGGGAGATCCCAATAATCAGGCGGCGTTGAACACCATCCGTGACCTGAGGAACATTCACATCCCCGAAGCGTTCACCGGAGTTCCTGAAGGTTCATACGAGATTCTTGTTGGTGGTAACACAGCCGAGGTGGTTGACTCGGTCAAAATTACCGATGAGTACCTTCCGATCGTGATCGCCGCGGTACTTGGTTTGAGTTTTATCCTGTTATTGCTCGCATTCAGATCGATAACGATTTCGATTGCATCGATCATTATGAACCTGCTTTCTGTTGGAGCAGCGTACGGCCTCGTCGTACTGGTGTTTCAGAAGGGGGTCGGGGTCAACATATTGGGTTGGGAGCAAGTTGATCAGATCGAATTCTGGCTACCACTGTTCATGTTCAGCATCCTGTTCGGACTGTCGATGGACTACCACGTATTCATGCTAAGCAGGATCAAGGAACGCTACGATGAGACCGGCAATGCCACGGAGTCAGTAGCGTTTGGACTCAGGCGAACTGCCAGCATCATCACTGGTGCGGCACTGATCATGGTTGCGGTGTTCGGTGGATTCGCCCTCGGCGATATCGCCTTCTTCCAGTCGATGGGATTCGGTCTCGGTGCAGCGGTGCTGCTCGATGCAACGATCGTTCGGTCGCTGCTCGTGCCTAGCGTCATGCGGATACTTGGCGATAAAGCCTGGTACCTGCCAACGTGGCTTGAGTGGATTCCGAACATCTCGATCGAAGGCAAGGTGGCAGAGGTTTCTGCGCCCGCTACAACTACAGCCCAGGCCAGCGAGGCCGCACCGGCTGACTAGTTCGAGAAGATAAGAAAATAAACCGCCCGTGGCATGAAACATTGCCATGGGCGGTTTTCGTTTAAGGCTGTCCAGTGCGGTCGGTTGGCTGCCCGAACCGTTCACCAACGTGGCCCGCAACGTACTCGGCATCTTCGCCAACGCCGATAAACTGCGCCGACTTCGAACCGAACATCCACTGCAATCCCATGAAGTACAGTCCCGGATATTCCGTGACGCCCCGGAGCTGATTCGGGTAGTCGTGTTCACCGGTGATCGGAAGCTTGATCCAGTCGAAGTCATACTTGAAACCGGTCGACCAGATGATCGTCTTGATACCAGCGTCGCTCAGATTCAGCGTGGCGGGCGCATCACCCTTCGGCCAGTCAGAAATATCGGGTGGCGATATCACGTCGTCTGGCGGAACCTGGATACCGTTTTTCTCGACATAAGCGTCTACATTGAGTTTCCACTTTACGGGGTGCTCATCGACCGCCTTCAATATCTCGGCGAGATCGGTTCTCAGCGATAAAGAATCGCCACTTCCGCCGGTCGCCGGTCCAACCAGCGTGAGACCGTTCTTTGCCATGTGACGCAGGTAAATATCGTGCCCACCACCAGCGCCGCTCGTATGGGATGACGAGCCATACCGCGCATCGTCGATCGAATCCACGTTCTCGATCGTCTTGTCGAATCCGCCCATCGTGTAATTCCACCATGACGAATCTCGGCCACGGTATCGACGTGGACGTCGACCGGCGTGCCCCACAGACAACCACACCTTCTTGCCAGCGTTAAGAAGCTCCTCGGCGATCTGCGCCCCAGACTGCCCCGATCCAACAACCAGCACACCGCCCTCACCAAGCGATTGCTGATTCTTGTACTCGGCCGAATGAATCTGCTTAATCGAACCGGCTAAATCGGCAGAATACTCAGGAGTCTTCGGCACGCCGAAGGCCCCTGTCGCAACGACTACACACCGAGCTTTAATTACATCTCCGGAACGAGTAGTCAGAACGTATCCATCGCCATCACGCTCCAGCGAATCGATATCAATCCCAGTCC
>CAVOCL010000186.1:0-4812 GCA_963694185.1 Dehalococcoidia bacterium | reverse complement strand
CATGTTCTGGTCGATACTGTGCCTCAGAGATGACATCTCCCCCAAGTAGCGAGAGAATAGTTAGGTTGCTTATTTTCGTAATCGCAACATCACGCTCCTCGTTCGCTAATACCCATTAGGAAAATACTTAGATATGGCAAGGGAAAAGTGCGTTCTCGCTTACAGCGGGGGCATGGACTCGACAATCTCAACAGTCTGGATCCAGGAGAACTACAACATGGATGTTGTAACTCTCACTGTCGATCTGGGCGCAGGTCCGGAAATCGTTGGAGTGAAGGAACGAGCCGCACAGGCTGGCGCCATCGAATCCCTCGTTTGGGACGTTCGAAACGAGTTTGTGAACGAATATGTGTTCCCTGGCCTGAAAGCCGGAGCCATGTACGAAGGTGTGTACGCACTTTCTACAGCACTTGGTCGCCCGCTGATGGCGAAGAAGCTCGTTGAAGCCGCACGCCAGGTTGGAGCCACCGCTGTAGCCCACGGCTGCACCGGTAAAGGAAACGATCAGGTTCGTTTCGACTCTGGAATCATGACGCTTTCATCATCTGGCGAGCCCCTTAAAATCGTTGCACCTGCCCGTGAATGGGGCATGACACGTGACGAAGAGAAGCTGTACGCCCAGAAGGCAGGACTCGAGCTACGTGAAGTTGGTTCCGACCAGCGCGTGTACTCGATCGACCGCAACCTATGGGGTCAGGCAATCGAGGGCGAAGATCTTGAAGACACGTGGTTGGCTCCGCCCGAGGACGCTTTCTCGTGGACAAAGCAGATCAGCGACACTCCAGACGAGCCGATCGAAGTCGTTGTTGGCTTCGAAAAGGGCATTCCCGTATCTATCGACGGATCGCAAAAGGGTGGCGTTGAACTCATCGCCATCTTGAACGACATGGCTGGCGAGCACGGTGTGGGTCGTATCGACCACGTCGAGAACCGCTTGGTCGGCATCAAGTCTCGTGAGATTTACGAAACTCCTGCTGCGATCGTGCTTCACACCGCACTGAAGGCGCTTGAGACTGCCACGATGTCTCGTGAGCAGCAGCGTGTGAAAGAGAATCTTTCGGCGATTTACTCCGATCTGGTTTACGACGGTCGCTGGTTCACCGAGCTTCGCACAAACATTGCGGCGTTCATGGATAGCGCTCACGAGTACTCGTCGGGTGATGTTCGCCTGCGCCTGCACAAGGGCTCTTGCATTGTGGTGGGTCGACGTTCGCCGTTCTCGCTTTACGATTTCGATCTGGCGACCTACTCGACGACCGACTCGTTCGATCACGAAGCAGCCACCGGATTCATCGACATCTACTCGCTCTCAGCCCGAACCCAATCCCGAAAACAAACCAACTCCGAAAAACGGTAACTTCGGTGGCTTTTTCTGAGGTTCTGGGTTTTGCCTGATAGGTGAGTTGGTCGCGCTTTATTTCGGCAGAGTAACCACGCTTTCGGATAAATTTCCCGCTTGTAGCGATAATGATGGGCGCAGAACGATTTTGTGCGTACTGCGACGCCAGTTAGTAGAACAGTTCCTATGACAGATTCGAACAAAAACAAAAACCCGGCTGCTGCCGCACGCGGCTCCGAGCTTGCCAGCGATTTCACGGTGTCTATTCACTACGACCGTAGGTTGTACCGTGAGGACATTGCGGGATCGATCGCGCACGCTCGCATGCTGGGTCGCCAGGGAATTATCGAGTCTGACGACGTTGAAAAAATCGTTGAAGGTCTGGGCAAGATCGCAAACGAAATCGAAGCTGGCGAGTTCGAATGGAAAGCCGAACTCGAAGATATCCACATGAACGTGGAATCACGCCTCTACGAACTTATTGGCGATGCAGCAGGACGTCTTCACACAGCCCGCTCACGCAACGACCAAGTAGCCACCGACACCCGCCTCTGGACGCAGGGTGCCTGCGCACGCGCCTTCGACGCGGCAGTGGCTCTTCAATCTGCTCTAGTCGAATTGGCCGAAGATCACATCGACACCATCGTCCCCGGCTACACCCACATGCAGCGCGGTCAGCCGGTCGTTCTCGCCCATCACCTGATGGCCTACTTCGAGATGTTCGATCGCGATGCGACCCGTTTTGCTCAGACCGCTGAGTCAGCAGACGTAATGCCGCTTGGTTCAGGCGCAATCGCCGGCGTTCCCTATGACATCGACCGTGAATGGGTGGCGAATCAACTCGACTTCAACGAAATTTCCCGCAACTCGATGGACTCAGTTTCCGACCGCGACTTCATCGTCGAGTTCCTAACCGCTTCATCGCTAGCCATGGCACATCTATCGCGCCTCGCTGAAGAGCTGGTCATCTGGTCGTCAGACGAGTTCGGATTCATCAAGCTATCCGACGAATTCACGTCGGGCTCCAGCATCATGCCGCAGAAGCGCAACCCCGACTTTGCCGAGCTAATCAGAGGCAAGACGGGTCGTGTGTACGGTTCACTTGTAGGAATTCTCACCACGATTAAGGGTCTACCACTTACCTACAACCGTGATCTGCAAGAAGACAAAGAAGGCCTGTTCGACGCCGCCGACACCGTAATTGCAGCACTCGAAGCGGCAGCCGGAATGGTCGCCGGAATGACGGTCAACGTAGATCGCATGCGCCAGGCCGCCGAAAAAAGCTTCGTGCTGGCAACCGACATCGCCGACTATCTAGTTGGCAAGGGCGTGCCGTTCCGTGAGGCGTACATCGCGGTGTCCGATCTCTCGAAGCAGTGCATCGCCGACGGCGTCGGATTCGGCGAGCTAGCGCTCAGCGATTTCCAAAAAGCCTCGCCTCTTTTTGACGATGGAGTCATGGAAATCACTCTTGATTCTGCCGTCGCAGCACGTAACGTACCCGGTGGCACCGCCCCCGACCGTGTTCGTGCCGCCATCGCCGAAGCGAAGCAAATGCTGGCCGACGCGAACTAACCACAGAATTTCAAGAAAACGAATATGCCCGACTCTGTAATCATCGCTCACCGCGGTCTCGATGAGACCTACCCTGAAAACACCGTCATCGCCTTCAAGGCAGCTCTCGAAAAAGGCTACGCCATCGAGATCGACGTCCGAGGCACTAAAGACGACGAACTGATCGTGCTTCATGACGACACGGTAGATCGCACCACAAACGGCGAAGGTCGAGTCGCTCAAATGACACTCGCTGAAGTCAAAGCACTCGACGCCGGCAGCTGGTGGGGCGAAGAGTTCGCTGGTGCACAAATTCCAACGCTGATGGAAACGTTCGACGCCGTGAAAGAGTACGGAACAGCCGAGACGACTCTGATTATCGAGATGAAGACGCTCGATCCCGGTTGTATTAAGAAGATCTGCAACGGCCTCGCCGAGCGTGGTCTGCTGGGCAGCACAGTTGGTATCGGACTGATTCATCTTTCCGTAGACGTGCGCCGACGCTTCTACGAAGGCTCAGCCGACTTTCAGTGCGCTTCAGTCGCCAACGACGCTGCCGAACTTCCCGGAGCGATCGCCGATCCCTACTCATCATGGATTTACGTTCGATACTTGATGAGTGCCGAAGACGTTCAGGCAGCCCACAACGGTGGCAAGAAGGTCATAGCGTCGGGTCCGGACGTGATGGAAAACCTCGACAACATGGTGATCAGCGCAGAAGCGGGTGCCGACACGATAATGGCGTACCATCCTGATGCTATTGCTGACAGACTCGCCGACTAGGTCGCGTTTTCTATAGGCGATTCATCCTGATCACCGAATCAGCAAGGATTTACAAGTAACGTGGCTCCCCACATCAAAATCTCACCCTCGCTACTCGCAGCCGATTTCGCGCATCTGGCCGATTCGATTGCCGCGGCAGAAGAAGCCGGAGCCGATGAACTGCATTTCGATGTAATGGACGGCAACTTCGTACCCAACATCACGATTGGAATCCCGGTTTTAGAAGCGATTCGTCCGCTCACCAAGCTACCTATCGATATCCACATGATGGTGCTCGAACCAGCCCGTTACGCCAAGGCGTTTGCCGATGCGGGAGGCGACATATTCACCATGCACGCCGAAGCCTGCGACGATCTCGAAGCGTCACTTGGCGATGCCCGAGTCGCTGGAATGATCGCCGGAGTTTCGCTCAAGCCCGACACCTCAGCATCAGCAATTCAGCCGATTTTGCCTTTGATCGAACGTGTCCTCGTAATGACCGTCGAACCCGGCTTCGGGGGGCAATCGTTCATGCCTGAAATGCTGCCAAAAATCACCGAACTAGCCGATATGGCACTAGCGGCAGGGACTGAACTAGAAATAGCAGTCGACGGCGGCATCAAAGTCGACACAGCAGGCCAGGTAATCGACGCCGGAGCCACAACGCTAATCTCAGGCACAGGCGTTTTCAACTACCCCGACGGCATGAAAATAGGCATCGAAGCAATTCGCTTAGCGGGGAGCTAGGTATTCTGCCTCATCTCAGCGCTCCTTTCCCGAGCGGCAGCCGAGGGACCCGGTGCGGTGGGAGCTGAATGGCACGAGTTGTCCATGAAGTAAATCAACCGGTGCCAGTACGATTGACCTTTTTCCGAGAGGCATAAATCATTCGATGCAACCAGTTAAAACTCCCACCCTCACCTAAATCCTCTCCCCTTGGAGAGGACTTCTAAGACAAGGATCACTACCCAGTGCCATTCGCAAACAACAACGGTGTGAAAATCCACTACGAAGTGTTCGGCTCAGGCCGCCCGCTCGTTCTGGTGCATGGGCTTTTCGGCAACATCGAAGCGTTGAAAGCACGAGGTTGGGTAGACATCCTGTCCCGCGAGTTCCAGCTGGTCATCTCCGAAATCCGGGCTCACGGCCAAAGCGAT
>CAVOCL010000185.1:0-4838 GCA_963694185.1 Dehalococcoidia bacterium | reverse complement strand
CTGATTTAACCGAAGATGTTGTTCGTACAACGTCGATAGATCGCAATCATCGATTGGATCCAACTGGCCCTGCTGAGCTCACGAGGCTAGCTCGTGCTGTGAATCGCCTGGTCGACCGCGTAGCCGACGATATTCGCGATGACACTGCGGAACGTATTCGACTCGCTTCGATACTCGACTCAATGCGAGAGGGCGTTGTGGTCGTCGATGATCAGGGTGTAATCGAATCGGCGAATCCGGCTGCTGGTGAAATGCTTGGTGCAATCGGCGCGGTCGAACATGGCATGCAGTTGACCTCGCTAACCAATCATCCTGACGTAATTCGAGTCGTGAAGATGTCGATCGAAACCGAGCAACAAACGGCTTCGGAAATCGAACTGTTCGACAATCAACGAACTCTCATGGCGATGGCCACGCCATATCCCCGACCCGACACCGATTCAGTGCGGGCCTTGCTTCTGCTGACTGACCTGACAGATATTCGCAGGCTCGACATTACCCGCCGAGAATTCGTATCCAACGCATCGCACGAACTCCGCACGCCGCTCGCCGGAATACGTGCTTCGGCTGAAACGCTGCAGCACGGGGCAATCGATGATTCCGAGGGTCGAGAACAGTTCCTCACTATGATTCGCGAAGACGTCGATCGCATGGATATGTTGATCACGGAGATGCTCGAGCTTTCTAGGCTTGAGTCGGGTGAATCGGTGCTGGAATTTCTTGATGTAGCTCCAAAAACTCTAGTAGATGCTGCAATGAAGCAGTTTTCCGCTGTGGCCGGAGAGTCGCAACTTGAGTTGCTTTCGAACATCTCGACCGATCTCCCTGCGGTTTCGGTAGATGCTGACAAAATCGACCATGTGTTCACGAATTTGATCAGCAACGCTGTGAAATGGACTCGTGCGGGCGGAAAAATCACAGTCAAAGCATGGGCCGACGATGACACCGTCTGGTTCAGCGTCGCCGACACCGGTTTAGGGATCGAACCGGAACATTTGCCTCACATCTTCGAACGGTTCTTCAAGACCGACGCGGCTCGATCGCAACCCGGCACCGGGCTGGGGCTTTCGATTGCCCGCCACATTGTCGATGCACACGGCGGTGTGATTTCCGCCACCAGCACGGTGGGCGAGGGCAGTGAGTTTGCCTTTACGGTTCCGAGTAGCCACTCGTAGCGGTTTGCCTCTTCGGGTGAACGGTGCGCACGGTGTTTATTCGATTTAGCGCAACTTGCAGCAGTTTTAGATTAGTTCACGAGAACGCCGCTCCAGTTAACGTCGAGTTAATGCAGGTCGACGAGTCTTTAAGCGCACGGTCACACAATGTAACTTTGACACCACGGAACTTGCGCCGAGAATAACGGCCGCCCAGCGACATCAGAATGATTCGAATGGCATCTAGAAACAAATCAAAATATATGTTCATCGCAATGACGATGCTGGCCGTTTTGATATTCACTACGTGTAGTGATGGTGCTTCTAGAGAAATTCTTATCGACGGTTCTTCAACCGTTTTCCCAATATCCGAAGTTGTGGCTGAAGAGTTCAGGAAAGACAACCCCGGAGTTCAAATTCCACTGGGTATTTCAGGAACCGGTGGCGGATTCAAGCGATTCGTAAGAGGCGAAACCGATATTTCGGACGCTTCCCGCCCCATAAAAGACTCTGAGAGAGCTGAAGCCGCGGAAAACGGAATCGAATTCACCGAATTCACGGTCGCATACGACGGTCTTTCGGTCGTTGTGCATGCTTCGAACGACTTCGCAACGTGTCTGACTGCTGCCGAGCTCAAGATGATCTGGGAACCGGGTTCGAAGGTGAACAACTGGAACCAGGTTCGTAATGAATATCCGGACCGGGTTCTTCGGCTATATGGCCCCGACTCAGACTCCGGAACATTCGACTACTTCACCGATGCGATAAACGGTGATGAAGATCTCAGTAGAGACGACTACACCGCTTCGTCCGACGACAACGTTCTGGTTCAGGGCGTATCGGGCGATCAGGCCTCGATGGGCTACTTCGGGTTCGCCTACTACACGTTCAACAAGCACGTGCTAAACGTCTTATCTGTCGACGACGGAGACGGATGCGTGACCCCGAGTACGGAATCGATCAACGACGGCAGCTACAGTCCGCTATCGAGGCCGATGTTTATCTACGTGAACAACGAATCATTGCAGCGCACCGAAGTGAAATCGTTTATCAAGTTCTATCTGCTAAACGCGGGCGAACTGGCCGAATTGGTTGGGTATGTGGGCCTTCCGGAAGCCGATTACCAGGCTCAACTCGCCCTTCTCGACTAACCACTCGTTTCTCGACTGCTATTGGCTCTTCGAACTCGTTTTTCGTCTAAATCTGTAACCGTGAGTTAACAATTAGCACCGAAACTAGAGATCAGAGTCCAATCGGCTCTAGCGTGTGCTGAGACTTTTATTTTCGATCTTGAACGATGTTCCTGGCGACCTTCGCCCTAAAGCCTGAAAAAGGCCGCATCGAGCACAATGTCAACGACTACCAACCTCGAACCTAATCAGGATTTGATCGACCGGGTCGCCCGCCGTCGCCGTCATCAAAAAACCGAACAGAAGGCCATCACGGTGCTGCTGTTCTTGGCAGCGCTGATTTCGGTTCTGACGACAGTTGGAGTCATCGTCCTACTGGTGTCTCAAAGCGCCGGCTTCTTCGCTGAAGTATCGATCTGGAAATTCCTCACCGGCACAGAATGGGCACCTCACCTCTCGCCAGAAAAATCTGGTGTGGTGGAACTGGTAAGCGGCACCCTGCTGGTAGCAGTAGTGGCGGGAATAGTTTCGCTTACGCTGGGTTTGGGAGCCGCGATATTCCTTTCCGAGTACGCCCCCGAGAAGCTCAGGCAAATACTGAAGCCAATTCTCGAAGTACTGGCAGGCATTCCAACAGTGGTCTACGGCTACTTCGCTCTGACGTTTATGACCCCATTGTTCCAGACATTGTTCGGGTCTGAACAAGTAAGTATTTTCAACGCACTCTCGGCGGGAATCGTGATGGGTTTGATGATCATGCCGATGGTTTCAACCTTGAGTGAAGATGCCATGGTCGCCGTTCCTCGTTCGCTCCGAGACGCCGCCTACGCTCTTGGTGCAACCCGGTTCGAAGTCGCTACCAAAGTCGTCATGCCAGCTGCTCTTTCGGGAATCGTAGCTTCGTTCATTCTGGCTATGTCACGTGCCATCGGCGAAACGATGATCGTGAAGATCGCCGCAGGTGCACAGCCAAACCTGACCCTGAATCCGCTTGAAAGCATTCAAACGATGACGGCCTACATCGTGCAGATCAGTGGTGGTGAGGCTGCACAGGGCTCGTTTGAGTACAAGACGATCTTCGCTGTCGGCCTGCTGCTGTTCACGATGACTCTTATTATGAATATTGTCGGCCGCTGGGTCATTTCCCGCTTCAGGCAGCAGTACGAATAGATATGAACAAGCCCAGCATCATTTCAATAGGAGATCGCAGTAGAACCACTCGGCGCATGATTCGGGTGTGGCGCGACCGCGTATTCGTTGTTGGTTTCGTAATGTCTGTAGCAGCTGGCGTGTTGGGCTTAGCCGCGTTGTTACTGGACGTGCTGGCCGACGGATTGCCGTATTTGAACTGGAATTTCATTTCAAGCTATTCATCATACGAACCGGGCAAGGCCGGAATTCTCGGACCGCTTGGCGGAACGCTGTGGATCGCCGGACTGACAGCTCTGTTCACAATTCCGCTCGGTGTTGCAACAGCAATATATCTTGAAGAATTCGCCAGCAAGAACAGACTGAACCGTCTGATCGAACTGAACATCGCTAATCTCGCTGGCGTACCGAGCGTGATCTATGGATTGCTCGGGTTGGCTATGTTCGTGCAGTTCCTATTCGGTGGCTCTCGAAACGTCACAGCCGGTGCGCTGACCATGACGTTACTGGTGTTGCCAATTGTCGTTATCGCCTCGCAGGAAGCCATCAAGGCGGTTCCAGCAAGCTATCGTGACGCCGCCTACGCAATGGGTGCGAACAAGTGGCAGGTCGTGAAGTCGGTCGTTCTGCCGCAGGCGATGCCCGGCATGATGAGCGGAATAATTCTGGCGTTATCGAGGGCGATCGGTGAATCGGCCCCGATTCTGATCATCTCGTCACTTGTTGTCGTGACTTTCGTGCCGACCACCCCAGATTCCAGCTTCACAGTTCTGCCACTCCAGATCTTCACGTGGATCGGTCACCAGAACCCAGAGTTCCGTGGCATTGCGGCCGCTGCGATTATCGTTCTTCTTGGTTTACTGTTGAGTATGAATGGCGTTGCGATCTGGATTCGCAACAAGTACCAGGTTCGACCAGAGCAGTAGAGCGGCGTGTGGCGTTATCATTCCGCCATGCCAGATCATCCGCCGGCTTCCGCCTACAACGCCCGACTTACCGATGCACTAATCAGTGCCATAACTGACGGGCGTATTGGCCTTCCTCGTTTCGTTCGTTGGCTTGATCGTGTTGACTCAGGCGGCTCGATTGAAGATTCACTCGAAGTCGGGCTGGAAGCATGCAAGCGCGCATTCGGATCAGAGCCCGTTCGTGAACACCGCACAGGAGACGATCTTCTTCATGCGACTATCCACGCAGTTTGGGCAACCGGTGCCAGCGCTCTAATTTCTGCAGGCCCGGCCGGGGGTAAACCCGGAGCTGGACCCGAGATCATGCTGGTTGGATCTTCGGGTGCTGTGTACTTCGACGGAACTATAGGCAGCAAGCCAACCGTTGCAAGTGCAGGTGATCGATGAGATCACTCGGGGTTCTCTGCGTCGGTGGACTGCAGACTCATCAAGAAAAT
>CAVOCL010000184.1:0-4851 GCA_963694185.1 Dehalococcoidia bacterium | reverse complement strand
AAGGAATACGGCGTACCAACGCCAGCGAACTTTGCGATTGAGGCAGCGTTGAGGCCGCATGAGATGGGTGCGAAGTAGGCTGCCATCCGAGCGGGTTCAAGCGGCACACGAGCTCAACGCGATCGAGATCCTGAATCAAATTCGAGATGACGGAAGAGAGGCGAGGTCGGAAGACGAACCTTGAGCATGAGTGACATCAATGTTGGGTAATCGTTGGGCTGCTGTCGTAATCTCGTTCTTCGGGAAATTACGTAATCCTGAACTTGATTCAGGATTACGGAGGGCGACAGTCGGTACTAGCTGAATCAAATTCGAAATGACGAACATCACATCGTCAGGCGTGATCCGCAACGCAATTTCACTGCCAAGCTATTCCAAATGTGTCCCGACTACTAGTCAATCAGCCCTTCTTGCGGGGTTGTCCAGGGTGCTCGGGCTGACCACTGCTTGGGTCGGGGTACACGGGAGACCGGGACGTCGATGAAGACTGGCTTGTTCATTGCGAGAGCTTGGGGGATTAGGTTTTCTACGTCGAACGGATCTTTGGCTCGGAGGCCAACTGCACCGTATGCCTCGGCGAGTGCGACAAAGTCGGGGTTCACGAAATCTGTCTCGTATGAGCCACCGAAATCATCGTCCAAATCGCGTGCCACGTTGCCGTAATGACCATCGTTGTAGATGACGGTTACGAGATTGATTCCGTACTTCACGGCTGTGGAAATCTCGGATGAGTTGTACATGAACCCGCCGTCCCCAGAAACACAAATCACAGGCTTGTCGGGGTTGCCAACCTTCGCCCCGAGCGCCGTCGGAAAAGCGAATCCCAGGTTCCCTGAGTAGCCTGAATCGATGTACGATTTCGGGTTTTCGGTGATCCAGCGAGGACGTGAGTAGTAGCCAAGCTGAGTCATGCCGAAGATCATCACGGCATCGTCTGGTGCGCCTCGTTGTAGCGCCTGCAGATAGTCTTCTTGCGGTTGGTTCTGTTCTTCTTCGCTGTTGGCTAGGTTTTCCTGAATCACCCCGACTTCTTCCGCCGGTGAAGGCCAGTTTCCACCGCCAGCAGCGGTAATGGCTGCCGATAGCAGAGGCAGCGTTGCCTTCACATCTCCAACCACACCAAGTGAGTCGGCGTGAACGTGACCGATCATCGACGGGTCGGCATCGATGTGAACAAGCCGGGCCTCTTGGCCTGCCTGTGTACGCATGGAGAAGCGGGTACCGATTCCGATGATCACATCGGCGTCTTCGATGTAGTTCTTAAGCTGCCCGCCAGGGCCGAGCGAACTGCCGAGTGACAGTGGGTGTCTCTCCGACATCGTCCCCTTACCACCGGCCGAGGTTACAACGGCAATATTGTGTGCTTCGGCGAATGCAACAAGTTCGGATTCTGCGTCGGATCGTGCGATTCCACCACCTGAGTAAATTACCGGCTTTCGTGCGCCGGCAATCTCTTTTGCCGCGGCTTCGATAGCTGAATCAGCCGGGATTTTGCGAACGATCTGTGCAGGTTCGAGGAGTTCGACCTCTTCTCTCTCCACCATGGTTTCTGGCGGCAATTCGAAGTGAACTGGCGAGGGTCGGTCAGACTGTGCCTGACGGAATGCTTCGTGGATATTCTCTGGAACTTCGTGCGGACGCAGAACCTGCGTTTGCCACTTGGTTATGGGGTTCGTGATTTCTTTTTGATCGTTGACTTCATGAAGTCCGCCGAAGTTCTTGCCAATTTGGTCCCGCGGAATTTGACCTGCAATAAATACGATCGGTGAAGAACGTGAAAATGCGGTAGCAAGTCCAGCACCTGCGTTGTAGATGCCGGGTCCTGGAACAACCATTACCACTCCGGGTTTGCCGGTTGTTCTGGCATAGCCGTCTGCCATGTAGGAAGTGGCGGTTTCGTTTCTGGTGACGATGAACTTGATGCTTGGCTCATCTCGCAATGCGGCGACGATTCCGTACATCTGAACTCCGGGCAGGCCGAATACGACTTCAACGCCCTCTCGAACCATTGATTTGATGAGGGCTTCGCCACCCGAGAGTTTTGCCATGAATTACCTTTGCAGCAGCAGCACCAGTGGTGCGTTTTTTTTACCAGCCAATTATTGCGAGCGCACGCAGAGTACCGCCGTATTGAGTGACCCGCCACCCTAACTGGGCATGGTTGTACGTTTACGAAAGACTTGGTGAGTTTGCAGAAATAAGGAGCGCTAAGAAAATTTAGCCTCGCTAATCGTGCGGGGCGATCATATATTTCACGCCGATTCCGCTGGCGGAAACTTCCATTGCTTCGGCGGTTTGTTCGAGCGGGTAGCGTCCGCTTACCACGCCTTCAAGGTTCAGCGTCGGAAGGGTTTCAAGAGCTTCGCCAAACGCATCGCCTGCGCCGAATGCGCCGCTGATGGTGATTTCCTTGTAGTGGATGTCGTAGAGATCAATCGGCAGTTCCGAGCCTTGTGGGCTGACTCCGACCAAAACTAGATTTCCGCGGGGTCGAATCAGCTTCGATACGTTTGCTACAAGCGCTGGAACGCCGACTGCTTCGGCACCGATCTTCACGCCGTAGCCAGCGGTTGTATCTTTCACCAGCTCGGTTAGATCGTCTTTGGTGGGATCATTCAGGATGTCGGCACCGAACTGGGTACCCATGGCGAGACGCATTGGGTTGGGCTCAGAAAGAATGATGTGCCCTGCCCCGCGAAGCTTGAGCACGCCGACCGTTAGCAGTCCGAGCAGCCCACCACCTACGACCAGCACATCGCAGCCTTCTTCGATATCGTCGAGCATGTTGAGCGTCGAAATGACGCATGCGAGGGGCTCTGCCATCGATGCGGTCTCGGGGTCGAGTCCGTCGGGAACGATGTGCGCCTGTCGCTGGTCGACCAGTACGTACTCAGCAAATCCGCCAGCAAGCCGAGCTTCACGTTCGCAGTGCATTTCCGACCATGTGAGGCAGCCCTGGCACTCGCCACAGGCAGCGTTCAGCGTGCAGCCAATCGTCTTGCCCAACAGCGATTCATCGACGCCCTCACCGATCTCTACGACCGGTCCTACGAATTCGTGGCCCAACACTTCGGGCGGCGTTCCGGGGAACAATCCCTGCGTCTTATGAATATCGGTACCGCAGATTCCTGAAGAATGAACTTTGACGATCAGCTGACCCGGTCCCGGCTTTGGATCTGGGACTGTATCGATCGTTATTTCACTTCCACCACGCCAGGTTGCTACGCGCATTTTGTCTCCGTTTGGTTTCACTAAGGAACTTGCGAGGTCGCATGGTAATGCCTCTGCGCTCGGACTGTTCCATTTCCCGACTCCTGTGGAGGGATCTTCGGTAAGGATGATGGGCGGTGCGTGCTGGAATGGGCCGTTAATGGAGTCACGCTACCCAGTTCGCTGCGAACGGGGAGAGAAAGATACTGAAATAAATTCAGCATGACAGTGGGCGGTGGCTGAAGGCAGCAGGCAGTGGACGTTCGGCGGTAGATAGTGGGCAACGACCGAAATAGCGTCCTGTAAACGATGTGTCGAGCGTAGAATTCCGCCGTATCTAATTGCTAGTCATCACGTACCTCCGGAGAAAAATGAAGATCACTGACCTCAAAGTAGCGATTATTGGCGACGCGCCAATTGTGCGAATCACCACCGACGAAGGTATCGACGGCGTAGGTGCCGGCGAAACGTACAAGCCGTATCTCAAGCCGATGGTCGAGTTCTATCGTGAAATGATCATCGGGCTGGATCCGACGAACGTTGAACGGGTGATGCTTGGCATTCGCCGAATGGGCTCGTTTAAGCCGTGGGGAACCGCGGTCAGTGCGATCGAGATGGCGCTTTGGGACATCGCAGGTAAGGCCGCGGGATTGCCCGTTCATAAGCTTTTAGGTGGCAAGATTCGGGACAAGGTTCAGGTCTACAACGGAAACATTCGGTTCCAGATGGACGGCAACGAGCCGGAACACTACGCCGCAAACATGCAGAAGATGAAGGATCACCCCTACAACTTCTCGATCATCAAGCAGGCCGTTTCGTTCCATGGCGGCATGCAGAACATTGACGATTTTTATTACGGAACGCCTACCACTAACCGTCGATATCCAAACCGAGGGGTGATCACTCACAAGGGCTTCAAGTACATGATGAAGCGCATTGAGGCGATGCTCGATGTAGTTGGCGACGACGTAGGGCTGGCGCTCGATTGTGGACCTGGGATGACTGTCCCAGACGCCCTGAAGCTAGCGAAAGAACTCGAGGGCTCGAACATCATGTGGTTAGAGGACATGGTTACCGGCGACTACACGCCGTATGTTCTCGCTGATCTTTACACACAGATCACGCCCTACACCACGACTCCGATTCACACTGGTGAGCAGATTTATCTTCGCCAGAACTTCGTCGAACTCATTGAGCGAAACGCCGTGAACGTTCTTGGACCTGATGTCGCCGACGTTGGCGGAATCGCCGAGATGAAGTTCATTGCCGAGTACGCCGATCTTCATGGAATTTCGTTCGCACCACACGGAATGTTCGATGGTCTAATTGGTCTGGCCGCGCAGGTGCAGATGGCAGCGACTCTTCCCGATAACTTCATCGCTTTTGAACTGCCACAGCCCGACCCCAAATGGTGGCTCGACATTATGGAAGGCGAACGATTCGATGTGATAGACAGCCACATCGAAGTTCCCGAGTCCCCAGGGCTTGGCGTTACCTTCATTCCTGAAGAAGCCAAGAAGTACCTGCGTGAAGAAGACTCAGATTTCTTCGATGACTAATACTGGCGTTCACGCGGCGCACATATCGTCGGCATCAAAATCAAATAGCCACCTGGTGGCTTCGGAGCGAATATGAAAATCA
>CAVOCL010000183.1:0-4862 GCA_963694185.1 Dehalococcoidia bacterium | reverse complement strand
ACGCAGCTGGTGTAGCTGTGCGAGGCCGAAGCGCTGGGAGCTCATGATCATCATGACCGTTGCGTTTGGGATATCGACACCAACTTCGATGACTGGAGTTGCCACCAGCACGTCGATTTCTCGTTTGCGAACCTTGTCCATGACTTCCTGCTTCTCAGGCAGCTTCATACGACCGTGAAGTAGCCCAACTCTTAGGTCTTTGAACTCACCTATCGACAGCTTTTCGAACTCTTCGAGGGCTGATGCAGCTTCGATCGCATCGGATGGTTCGATCAGCGGGCACACGACAAAGGCCTGTCTGCCCTTGGCGACTTCAGTGCGGATCAGTTCGTAGGCACTGTTTTCTGAAGCGGTGCTATTGGCGAGCATCGTGGTGATCGGCTTACGACCTTTTGGCAAGATTTTCAACGTGGTGATATCGAGATCGCCATAAACAGTTAACGCCAGCGTTCGGGGGATTGGGGTTGCCGACATCGCCAGCAGATGGGGCCGTGGTTCTCGTTGGGTTAGCGCACCTCGCTGCTCGACGCCGAATCGATGCTGTTCATCGACAACTGCTAGCCCGAGTTTTGCGAACTTGACCTGCTCCTGCAGCAAGGCGTGGGTTCCTATGATGAGATCGGCCTCACCTTGGGCGATCATCTGCTGAATGCGCTTTTTGACAGAAGCCTCGAGACTTCCGATCAGCAGGACCATCGTAATTCGCCGATTTCCGCTTCCGGGAAGGTTGGCATGGCGCACGGCGTCTTTGGGTTCGCCGGGTAGCGATTCTGCCTTTAGCTGGTTCGCAATGCTCAGGAAATGCTGTTCGGCGAGTACTTCGGTTGGAGCCATTAGCGCGCCCTGGTGGCCAGACGTGTTCACGGAGAGCAATGCCGATAGTGCGACTACCGTTTTTCCGCTTCCAACCTCGCCTTGGAGTAATCGGCCCATCGGAATTCCGGTCGCCATGTCTTCGAGGAAGCTTGCCAACGATTCGCTTTGGTCGATGGTGAGCTCGAAATCGAGTGAATCCAGAAAGGCGTCGACTACTGGCTTGCCTTTGGCCGAATCGATCACGATGCCGTCTTTGCGGTGCCGCCATTCGGACTTCTTTTTGAGCGCGGCGAGTTGGTACATAAACAGCTCGTCGAAGGCCAAACGACGGCGTGCCTGAAACTGCTGGTCTGACGAATCGGGATAGTGCATCGATTCAATCGCTTCAGTCAGATTTGTGAACGAATGGCGTTGCTTGAGATCGTCATCGAGATATTCGTCGAGAAGCGATAGCCCGTTATCGAGAGATTTTCTGGTCGCTGTACGAATTGATCGTTGAACCAGCCCGTCGGTCGATGGGTAGACCGGCAGCAGATTCCCGGCGTGGGTCAGTTGCAGATCGTCGGTACCTGATTTGGCAGCACTCGCGGGTAGCTGGTCGTACTCGGGATTCTGCATCTGAGCTCGGCCGTTGAATTCCCTGATCTCGCCAGAAAACGCAACGATTTCGCCTCGTTTGAACCTGTTGGCCAGATACGCCTGCCTGAAGAAGGTCGCCTCAAGAAGACCTGTGCCATCGTTGATCAGGATTTTGGCGGCACCGGGGCGAGGTCCGATATTCGCAATTTCCGAACGGACTACACGGCCAGCGACGGTCATCTGCTCGCCGAACAGGACTTCGTATATTTTCGTTACTTGCGAGTAGTCGACGTGTCGGTTTGGGAACAGTCGAATCATGTCTCTCAAGTTTGCAACGTTGAGACGAGCGAGCTTTGGGCGTGTCGCCTTGTGAATAAATTTCAGATCATCAAGCGGAGTATCCAACGTGTACTTCACGCGAGACGCCCGCGAGACGGATTTTTTGGGAGTTTTGCGAGCTGGCGACGTAGGCTCTGGGTCGGATGCTGCTGCGGTAGGCGCAGCGACCCCACCACGTAATCGGCCCATCACCGCCGACGCCCAGCGGTGTCGTTGTCCCGGCTGCAACGCTGCGTAGTTCGTGCCGCGTAGCGGCTCGATATCGCGTAGCCATGGCATCGAAGCTGCAGAACGTTCGATGAATTTGTCGAGACCGCCAGTTACGGCGCGATCCGTGAACTCGAGCTTTCGCTCTAGTTCCAGAATGCCTCTAAGCGCGTTTGCAGCGCGATCGGCGTCGGGTGCTTGTGCCGTGTAGCGTCCATGCCCAGTCATCAGCTGTTTTCAGCTCGAATGAGTCCAAGTCCAAGAGTGCCCGGCCCAAGGTAGTTCCCGACCACCGGGCCAAGTTGCGCTACAACCGGTTCGCCATCGGGAGCGAAGCTTGCCACTTCGTTGGCGATGTCGTGCGCATCCACTTCATCGGTCGTGTACAAAATCGCCAGTTTTTCCAGCGGTGCGTACTCTTCGACCATGGATTTGATTCTCGCTATGCCCTTATTGCGACTGCGGGCTCGTTCAAGCGGGTGGGCTTCGCCGTCTCGAAGAGTGAGGATGGGTCGAATCTTCAGTAGCGATCCAACGAACCCCTGCGCCTTGCCGATTCGGCCACCACGTACAAGATATTTCAGCGTGTCGACCATTCCGATAAACACGGCTCGTTTGCTGGCGCTTTCGGCAAGCTCAACAGCTCCGTCCAGGCTCATGCCGGCTGCAATCGCTTCGGCAACCTGAACCGCAGTCCAGCCGAGCGCCATCGAAGCCTGTTCAGTGTCTACCACTTTTATTTTCGGACCCGAAGAACCTAATTCGGCAACTGCGTTTACTGCCGAACCATGAGTCAAACTCAGCTTTGCCGACAGATGTATCGAGATGATCTCATCGTGTGTTTCGCCAAGTTTTTTGTAGAGTTCAGCAAATGTTCCAGCCGATGGTGCCGATGTCGTGGGAATCACGTTTTGATCGGGAAGACGCCTGTACATCTCATCGGCAGAGATGCTCACGCCATCAAGGAACGTTTCGTCCTCGATGTGGACATTTAGCGGCACGACTGAAATTCCGTGCTGCGCGGCGATATCGGGTGGAAGGTCGGAAGTACTGTCGGTTACGACTGCGATGCTCATGAACGTGCTCCAATGATTGAGGAGTTACACAAATTGGCGCCGGATTGGCAGCTGCTCGGCGAAAAGCATCGTGCGATTCTGGCCCGTATGTGAGGTCTGGCGATCAGGCTACTCTACTGCAACCAGATACTCGTAGTGCGGTTGTCCGCCGTACACAACTTCGATTTCGAGGTCTTTGAACTTGTCAGTGAGAGATTCGGTGGCTGTCTCGACCTGCTCGGGGCTTAGGGATTCCCCCGTATAAATCGTTACTATCTCAGCATCGGCTACCTGTTGTTCGAGCATTTTTGTGAGCACGAACAACGGATCACGCCCAACCGCAACAATTTCATCATTGAACGTGGCGAACGCCATGCCCTTGCGGATTTCGTGGCCGTAAACGGTTACATCTCGACTGGCAAGGCACACTCGTCCATCACCAACTTCGCTCACGATGTCGTTCATTGCTCGTTCGTTGTCATCGATGCTCTGCGTTAGGTTGAACTCAAGTAGTGCCGCAATTCCCATTTGAACCGAGCGGGTGGCAACTACGCGAACGTCTTTTTCTGAAAGGTCCGGAACTGCTTTGGCTGCGGGCACGACGTTTTTGTTGTTTGGTAGGAGGATGACCTTGTCGGAAGGTGCCGCTTCTACAGCTTCAAGCAGTTCGGCAACCGACGGGTTCATCGTGTCGCCGCCCTCTACGACCGAGGCGGCACCCATTCCGGCGCCTTTTAGTAGATCGGTTAGTCCGTCGCCAGCTGCGACCGTGACGATGGCTATTTCTACAGGCTCAGCTGAAGTTGCTGCTGTTGAGGCAGCGCTGTTTCGCCTGTCGGCAGCCCATCCAGCGGCCTGATCGTCCATATTGGCGATTTCGATATTCGACAGCTGGCCGTAAGTGATCCCAGCTGTGAGCGCCACACCGGGATCTTCCATGTGAACGTGAACCTTGGCGATTCCATCTGCGCCGTCAACGATCGGCGAACGGCCGATCTTGTCCATGTGATCTCGAATTTTGTCGAGATCGAGGTCGGTGTCTGACTGAATGGCAAATACGGTGCAGTAGCCCCAGTCGATCTCTTCGGATGCGCTTACGAAGTCGGCCTTTACCGATCCCGAGAAATCCTGGCCTTTAGGCATTGGCACGTCGACAACTCGGCCCACAGGCCGCTCTCCCCGTAGCGCCCGTAGTGCGCCATCGAGCATCACGGCGAATCCGAACCCGCCTGAATCGACCACTTCGGCTTCGGCTAGCACTGGAAGGAGGCTGGGCGTGCGTCGTACTGATTCAAGAGCTTCGTGCGCTACATCGGCCAGCACGCTTTCGAGCGAGTCGTTTGCGATGGCTGACATCTCGGCGACTTCCGCGCATTCGCGGTAGACCGTGAGCATTGTGCCTTCGACTGGGTTCGGCAGTGCTTTATAGGAATTCGTGGCTGCGATGCGGATGGACCGTGCCAAATGTTCGCCGGTTAGTTCGGTGGATTCGCCAATGGCTTCGGCAAGCCCTTTGAAGTACTGAGCAAGAATGAGTCCCGAATTCCCGCGGGCTCCCAGCAGTGCAGAGCGGGCGACTATTTTTGCGACATTATTGGCCGATTCGTTCGTGTCTGAAGGCAGATCATCAACAACCGATCGTAGTGTCAGCAGCATGTTTGTGCCGGTGTCGCCATCGGGAACAGGGAACACGTTTAGCGCGTTAATGGTGTCCCGATTAGCCTCTACCGCCATGGTGCTGGCGCGGATCATGTCGCTCAGTCGGGCTGAGGTAGTGGCTGGTATTTTGGTCGAAGAGTTCTGCATGTACAGTGATTCCTGACCGCTTCGAACTGAATGCAGTTCAAAATGGGCGCTTAGACTCGC
>CAVOCL010000182.1:0-4882 GCA_963694185.1 Dehalococcoidia bacterium | reverse complement strand
CTTGAAACGTGAAATGGCTGGCGTTAGAACCGGACGTGCTTCGACTGGACTTGTCGAAAACTTGAAGATCGACTACTTCGGCAGCGAAATGCCGCTGAACCAGCTAGCCCAAATCTCAGTTGGCGATGCACGGCTTCTGGTAATCCAGCCCTGGGACAAGAACGCTGTCGACCCTATCGCCAAGGCGATCCAAAACTCCGATATGAGCATTTCGCCTAATATCGACGGCGCAATAATTCGACTCAATTTGCCACCATTAACTGAAGAACGCCGTCGTGATTTAGTGCGTACCGTCAAGGCACGTGGCGAAGAGAGCAAGGTTTCTATCCGAAGCTCACGCCGTGATGCCCAGGACACTATCCGTATGATCGAAAAAGAGGGTGAGGCATCGCAAGACGATTGCCAGCGCGCTCTGAAAGATCTTCAAAAACTGACAGACGGTGCAGTTGCACAGATCGATGCCACTTCGACTGATAAAGAAGAAGAGGTTATGCAGGTTTAATCCTGCATCTTTCCTGACCACAGGTGACCAGATCGCTGGCACCTCGGACTGGCCCAAACTGAACATGACCGCAAACCCTGAAGCATCCAAGCACACCGAGAAAGCCAACATGGCTGTACCTCATCATGTGGCGATCACCATGGATGGAAACGGTCGATGGGCCGAGTCGCGCGGGCTCGATGTTTCTGAAGGGCATCATGCCGGGTTCGAAAATCTTCAGCGTATCGTCGCCGATTTCGCAAATCGAGGAGTCGCCTATCTGACACTCTTTGCGTTTTCGACCGAGAACTGGGATCGGCCTG
Source organism: Dehalococcoidia bacterium (assembly GCA_963694185.1). Taxonomy (GTDB): domain Bacteria; phylum Chloroflexota; class Dehalococcoidia; order Lucifugimonadales; family Lucifugimonadaceae; genus Lucifugimonas. The sequence continues at coordinate 4,078 of CAVOCL010000182.1, read as the reverse complement.
AATCGGAAGTGAACGGTATTCTGGAACTTGCGATAGCTGTCATCGCCCACGAGGCAGAACAGCTCAACGAAAATGGTGTTCGAATAAAGCATTTGGGGCGGGTAGACCGTCTTTCACCAGAGCTTCGAGAAGAGCTTGAACTGGCCGTGAAGAAAACGGAAAACAACACCCTCCTTACGCTCGCAATCGCCTTCGATTACGGTGGGCGTGCTGAGATCGTGAACGCGGCAAAAGAGTTGATCGCAGAGGGCACGCCTCTCGAAGAGATCGACGAAAGCAAATTCGCTGAACATCTCTACACAGCGGATATGCCTGACGTAGATCTTCTGATCCGCACAGGTGGCGACTTCCGAATCAGCAACTTTTTACTGTGGCAAACTGCTTATTCCGAGCTCTATTTTTCGGAAATAATGTGGCCCGATTTCTACGGCGAACATGTCGATCTTGCCTTCGAATCGTTCAACGAACGAAAACGACGCTTTGGCAAGCGAATTTAGGTTGCCAGCAGCACCAGTCGAGAATTTTCCGAACGCGTCCGCGCCCCTGGCAAATCCTGGCGCAAGTTCGCCCGTAACGCCGAGCAACAGCAGGAATACCCGTTGCGAATCCGAATAATCAGCGCAGCCGTTGGCGTTCCACTCGTGTTGCTAGCAATCTGGCTGGAACTGCCGGGCATCGCCGTGCTTACTGTTGCAGCCGGGATCATCGGCGGATTCGAACTCGATCGGATGATGCGCCCCGACGGCAGTCGTGCAGGGGCCATTCGAATGGTTTCCCTCATGATGGGGCCAGCCACACTCGCAGCAGTTGCGGCATGGATGGTGGTGGACGGCCGCATAGAAGGCGACCTGCTGCCGATAACAATCGCAGTGATCTTCGCACTGGCGCTGCTGCTCCGAGGTACCGCCACTCTCGGCAGGTCATCTTCGAATCGAAAAGCTAGCGATTGGGTCTTCTGGGTGTTCGCCGCATACGTTGGCCTAACCCTTGCCCACGCTCCAGTGCTTGTGAACCTGAACACCGGCCGTGAGCTTATTCTACTGGCGATACTGACAACGTTCGCCATCGACTCGACCGCACTATTCGTTGGTGTGTCGCTAGGTCGTCACAAACTTGCACCAAAGATCAGCCCGAAGAAATCGTGGGAGGGTGCAGTTGGTGGTGTTGTTGGCGGAGTGATCGCTGCAATCGTGATCGACGCCGCATTTGATATCCAGTTCTCGCTTCTCGCAGCAGGAATCCTTGGCGCAGTACTCGGCGTAGTTGGTGTCATGGGAGACCTCTACGAATCGTGGATCAAACGACGGGCAGAAGTGAAAGACAGCGGCACTTTAATACCCGGACATGGCGGAATTCTGGACCGATTGGATAGCGTGATTCCTAACTTAACGGTCGTATACTGGGCTGCAGTATGGAGCGGAATATAAAAAAGCTGGTAATTCTGGGTTCGACAGGCTCTGTCGGAACGCAGACTCTCGACATTGTTAGAGCATTCCCCGATCACTTCGAAGTGGTTGGGCTGTGCAACGGATTCAACACGCCTCTTTTCAAAGCGCAACTCGACGAATTCAAGCCGAAATACTTCAGCACTCTTGGCGATATCGAATCGGGATACGGCGGTGCGAAAGCAGCCCCAGCCGAGGAAATAGCGGCCCTTCCCGAAGTCGATATTGTTGTCGCAGCAACCGTCGGTTGCGTTGGAATGCCAGCTTCGATTGCCGCTCTTAAAGCCGGTAAGACGCTCGGACTTGCGAACAAAGAAGTCATCGTCATGTCAGGCAATCTATTGATCGAAACCGCCCGCGAAGGCGGTGCGACCATTCTGCCGATCGATAGTGAGCCTTCTGCGATTTGGCAGTGCCTTGAAGGCGAAGTGAGCGAACCGTCACGGCTGATCATCACGGCTTCCGGCGGAGCGTTCAGGGACCGTACATGGGCATCGCTCGACGATGTAACCCCTGAGCAGGCACTCAAGCACCCCACCTGGACGATGGGCGGCAAGATCACTATCGATTCAGCAACACTGATGAACAAAGCGTTCGAAGTAATCGAGTCACGATGGTTGTTTGGTATCCCGTTTGATCAGATCGACGTCACGATTCATCGCCAGAGCATCGTTCATTCGATGGTCGAATTTGCCGACGGCACGCTGAAAGCTCAGCTGGGTCCAACAAGCATGGGGCAGCCGATTCAACACGCATTGTTCTACCCCGAACGACAGCCAAACCGCGATCTTCCAAAACTCGACGCGGTGACGATGGGATCGCTAACGTTCGAGAAAATGGACCAATCTCTGTACCCATGTTTCGAATTGGCACTCGATTACGGCAAGCGGGGCGGTACCTATTCCGCAGCACTCGCCGGAGCCGACGAAGCCGTCGTTGATCTGTTCTTGAACGGCAAAATCAAATTCACACAGATACCTGATTTGGTTGCCGAAACCCTCGCCGCGCACACCTCGATCGCCGATCCTTCGATCGACGACACTATCGAAGCTGCCACTTGGGCTACTGAAACCACACTTGCGCGCCACAATCACTCCACAATTCTCAGCTAGCATTAACTTCATATGCCAGAAACAGTATTTTTCGGCGTCGTCACGTTCCTACTCGTGCTCGGCCCCCTCGTCATCCTTCATGAACTAGGCCATCTTTGGACTGCGCGCCGATTCGGCGTGAAGACCCTCGAATTTGGATTCGGATACCCGCCGCGAGCCGGTGGTATCTGGAGCGGTGCGACTCAGGTTTCGATCGACGATGAAACCGTATTTGAGATTGATCGCGACTCTCTAGTAAACAAGCTCGTAACCGTTCGCACCATGCTCGATGAGCAGAGCAATCAGATTGCCGTCAGCATTCGTAAACGTGCGAAGGGCGACGACGGCGAGGCTTCGAGTGGTGGCCTGATCGTCACAGGCAAGGTGAAGGCGATCGACGATGGCCAGATTGTCGTTGCCGACATGCTGTGGTCGTTCAACTGGCTTCCGCTCGGTGGATTCGTTCGCATGGTCGGTGAAGAGAGCAGCGCATCTGCCGACTCACTGGGCAGCAAGCCCCGATGGCAGCGTGTTGTTGTTATGGCTGCCGGCGCGGCTGTGAACGCGGTTATTCCGTTTATTTTGCTTCCGCTTGTACTCATGATCCCCGCCGAAAAACCGGTTGGCGATGTAACGATCGTGACTGTCTTCCCGGGTTCACCCGCCGATATGGCCGGTATCAAGCCCGGCGATAAGATCATCAAGGTAGACGGTCGAAATATCGACAACACCTCCGAGCTTCAACAAGCGGTAACAGTGAAGCTGGGTGCCGAAAGTACTTGGGAAATGGAATCGGGCGTTCCCAATCTGTTTGCACGTCCTGCTGAACCGCAGTTCCAATATACCGGCGATTACACAAAGGTCACGCTCATTCCACGTTGGAGGCCGCCGGGTCGTTTGGTGGTCGCCGAAGTCAACGATGCTGAAACCGAGATGGCGCTAGGTCGAGCTCGAGTGTTCGATATATCGGTTGGACTCAACACACTGATCACTGTGGTCAACGAGCCGACCGACAGGCTTTACGAAATATCTATCGAAGACGCGGCCCGTCTTGATCCTCCAGCAGCGCTTGGCGACATCCTTAGAGTTGTCGCTGAAGCTGAAAATGGTGGCAAGGAAATATCACTTGCCGACGCACGACTCCACGACAACGGACTTGGGATCAACACCCGTGTTCAAGAAGGTGCCACAGGCGTTCAGATTTCTACTGAAAACCGAGAGATCCAAAAAGTGGGCATGAGCCCTCTAGAAGCGTTCCCACTCGGATGGCGCCACTCACTCGACACGATGGTGCTGACTCGAAACGCACTCACCACCAAGATTATTGGCAGCTCGAACCCGCAGTTCGAGGGCCGCAGTATGGCCGGGCCAATCGGTATTGGCCAGCTCACCGGTGAAATCGCTGTGGCAGATGCCGGACTCGCTGCGAAGATCATTACATTCGCCACACTCGCTGCCACTTTGAGCCTTTCGCTGGCAATACTGAATATCCTGCCAATACCGGCTCTTGATGGCGGGCGAATCTTCTTCGTATTCGTTGAA
>CAVOCL010000181.1:0-4897 GCA_963694185.1 Dehalococcoidia bacterium | reverse complement strand
ATCCACGCAATTTGCAGGTCATCCCGATGAGGGATGACGGCTCAGTTGGCTACTCGGTGTAAGTGGGTGGCATTGCCACGTTTTCTTGAGGAGTAGGTTGTGCCATTAGCCGATGATGCTCGGGGTCCCATTGCCCAAAAATTGCACACCGCAAATTTCAGGGAGTCACTGGCGTTGGTCGAAGCTGGGGTCGCATCTCCGCGTGATATCGACAAGGTGATTACCAATGCGATCGGGCGCAGATGGGCGGTTGGTGGGCCGTTCGAAATTTGGGAGCAGATTGGATGGGATCTGGTTCAGGTTATTGCGGGCGAGCTGATCACTGAGATTTCGGTGGCGACCGTACCGCCGGAGTTTTTGGCCAATATGGCGGCTGATGCTGGGAGCAAATTCTTATCGGATCAAGGGTCTGAATCCAGGCGTGAATCCGATTCTGCATTTCCTTATTTCAAAACCGTTGCTGTGATTGGTGCGGGTCTGATGGGGCACGGCATTGCTCTCGAGTTCGCATCGTATGGTCGGGATGTGGTGCTTCACGATATTTCCGAAAAACTGCTTGGCGAAGCGATGGTCAAGGCTCGAACTGGACTGCTTGCGCTGGCATCGAAGGGTCATATTTCCAAGGCTGGTGTTGAGGACGCTCTTGGTCGCATTTCGACGAGTACTGATCTGCGTGAGTCAGTGAAAAATGCCGATCTGGTTATCGAGGCTGCATCGGAGAATCTGGAACTCAAGAAACATCTGTTTTCTGAAATCGATAAAGCTGCCCCTGATCACGCAATTCTCGCTTCGAATAGCTCGACCTTCGTTCCGAGCGCTTATGGCGCGCACACGAATCGGCCTGAGCAGGTCGTTGGAATCCACTACTACAACCCACCGCATTTGCTGCCGGGTGTCGAGATAGTTAGAGGTCCTGATACTTCGGATGTCGTAGCCGAGGTCGTTGCTGCTGAGTATGTATCTCTCGGGAAAAAGCCAGCAATCGTACAGCGTGAAATCCCAGGATTTATCGGTAATCGCTTGCAAGTTGCGTTGTTACGGGAGGCGATGTCAGTGGTTGAGCGTGGCGATGCGACTGCTGCAGAAGTCGATGAGATTGTCAGGGGCGGTTTCGGAAAAACCTACGCGGAAACTGGCGTCTTTGAGATTGCCGATGGCAGAGGAGCGGAGCACGCTCGCTCAGTGGCTGAGGAGCTATTCCCACAGCTTGCTAACGATCGTGAATTGCCGCGGCTGTTGCTCGATAAGATCGATTCGGGCGATTTGGGCGTGAAGACGGGCAAGGGTTTTTACGAATGGACCCCCGAATCGGCAGAGGCGTGGCGCGCCAATATGGCCGATTCATTGCTGGATATGACTACACGCGACCTGTAGCGCGTGGCTTGCGGGCGCGGTAATCTCCGGAGATACGTTTTTTTGAACTGGAGTGAATCTTGCCCGAAGCCTCGACAAATCCGCATCGTTTACCTTCATCAGTGGTGCCTTCGCACTACCGAATACACCTTGAACCTGATCTCGTAGAGGCTACTTTTTCTGGCAAGGTTGAGATTGAAATAGAGCTTGGTCAAGCGACTTCGAGCATTCAAATCAACTCGGCTGAATTAGAGATTTCATCAGCGTGGATTACGGACGCAGTGGGTTCGAAGATCGAGACTACTGAAGTCGCTCACGATGAAGAAAAAGAGCGTGCGACGCTGAGTTTTGGTTCGGAGTTGGTGTCGGGTCCTTACACAATCGTCGCTGAATTCACGGGCGTCTTGAACGATCAGCTTCGTGGCTTCTATAAGTCGACATTCACCGATGACGACGGCGTTGAGCGCACTATCGCAACGACTCAGTTCGAAAGCACTTCCGCACGACGGGCGTTCCCGTGTTTCGACGAGCCGGCGTTCAAGGCTTCTTACGGCGTGACGCTGGTGGTTCCTGAGGGCGAGTTCGCCGTATCGAACGGTCCGACTGTTTCCGAAACGAGTTTGGGCGATGGGCGCAAGGAAATCGTGTTTGAAGACACGATGGTGATGTCGACCTATCTGGTTGCGTTCATCGTGGGTCCGTTCGAGGCGACCGATCCTGTCGACGTAGACGGCGTGCCGTTGCGCATCATTCACCCAATTGGCAAAGGCCACCTGACCGACTACTCGCTCGAGGCCGGTGCGTTCGCACTGAAATTCTTCACCGAGTACTATGGAATTCCGTATCCGGGCCAAAAGCTCGACATGGTTGCGGTGCCTGACTTTGCGTTTGGTGCGATGGAAAACCTCGGTTGTATTACGTACCGGGAAGTTCTGCTGCTAGTCGACAAGTCACGTTCTACCGAACCCGAACTGCTTCGGGTTGCCGATGTTATTGCGCACGAAATCGCACACATGTGGTTTGGCGATTTGGTGACGATGGAGTGGTGGAACGGAATCTGGCTAAACGAGGCGTTTGCCACGTTCATGGCGACCATGTCTTCAGACAGCTTCAACGCCGAATGGGGTCGCTGGAATCAGTTCAGTCTGGAACGCTCGATGGCGTTCGACGTCGACTCGCTTGCCAACACTCGTCCGATCGAAATCGAAGTGAATTCGCCAGAAGATGCCGAGGGTATGTTCGATCTTTTGACGTACGAAAAGGGCGGATCAGTACTGCGAATGTTGGAGCAGTACTTGGGTGCAGAAGAGTTCAAGGACGGGATTTCCTACTACCTGAACAAGCACAAATACGGGAACACCGAGACCAACGACTTGTGGGATGCGATTGAGCACGTAACGCAGCAGCCGGCACGTCGGATCATGGATTCGTGGATTTTCCAGAAGGGCTACCCGCTGGTAAGCGCTTCGATTTCTGATGATGGATCGACGATTACGTTGTCGCAGGATCGGTTCCTGTACACCGAGGGCTCTGAACCCGACAAAACGATCTGGTCTGTGCCGATCGTTATGAAGGTCGGAACGGCTTCTGGTGTTGAGGAAGTTCGGTATCTGCTTGAAGAGAAGTCGGCTGAGATCAAACTGGATTCTCCTGCCGATTGGGCTTCTGCCAACGCCGGTGGAAGTGGATTCTTCCGAGCTCGCTATTCGCCGGAAATGTTGAAGGCACTTTCTGGCAGTATGTTCGACAATCTCACTCCAATCGAACGATTCGGTCTTGTGGACGACACGTGGTCGTCGGTGATGGCGGGTCGAACTTCGTCCGCTGATTTCTTAGATTTCGCACGAAGCTTCCAGGATGAAACCGACCTCGACGTTTGGACGGTGCTTTCGGGTTGTCTTGCAGGGTTAGACAAGCTGGTTGAGGGCGAGGCGAAGCTGCAGTACAAGGCTGCTGTTCGCGACCTGGCGCAGCCTGCGCTTGATCGACTTGGCTGGGAGCCTGGAGATAGCGATTCTTCTCGTGATCTCGAACTACGCGGTCTGTTTATTCGATTGCTGGCGAATGTCGGTGACGATGATCTGGCGCTGAAGAACGCTGGCGATCTGCACGATTCGTACTTGATTGACGCTGGATCGGTTGAGCCGAACATTGTGGCGGCTGCTACCGGAGTCGTTGCTTCAAAGGGTGATCCGGCTCAGTACGAGGTGTTCTTGGACAAGTTCCGTAATCCGACGACTCCGCAGGAAGAGCGACGTTACCAATCGGCGCTTTCGGCGTTCCCGGGAGAGGCTGAGATGAATCGCACGATGGCGATGGCGCTGGATGGCTCGATCCGAACTCAGGATGCGCCGTATTTGTTGGCTGTTTGCATGCGAAACAAGGAGCAGGGTCATCTTGCTTGGGAGTTCGTGAAGGACAACTGGGACAAGATTAACAAGGACTTCCCGGCGAACAGCATTGTTCGAATGCTTTCGGGTGTGACTTCGCTGAGCAAGCCTGAGCAGGCGGACGATGTGATTGCGTTCTTCGAGGATCACGAGGTGCCGTCGGGTCAGCTGACGTTGCAGCAGACGCTTGAGAAGCTGCGTGTGAATGTGGCGTTGCGTGAGCGTGAGAGTGGGCCGTTTGGCGAAAGTTTGACCAGCTAGGCTGGTGTTTTCGTTTGCAGTTGGTGCTCTTGGATCGGCAAGTTTAATTGTCATTCTGAACTTGATTCAGAATCAGTGTTGGCTGGCTGGATTCGAGGTGTCGGGCTGACATGATGTTGGCTGATTCATTTGGTTGATTTCCGTTGATCACAGATCCTGAATCAAGTTCAGGATGACAAATATTCTGGTAGACGAAAAATCGTTATGTCCACAATCCAATACACAAAGTCGTTGCCTGTTGTTGCTGAGCCTGATGTTCTGGTTTGTGGCACGGGGTTGGCTGGTATTGGGGCTGCTGTGGCGGCAGCTCGGAACGGCGCTACGGTTATGGCTGTTGATCGGATGGGGTTTGCTGGCGGATTCTTTACGAACATCATCGGATCGGCGTTCGATGGGTTTGTTTACGAGGAGACGGGCAAGCCTGTTGTAGGCGGGCTTGTTTTCGAGATGTTGGAACGGATGGGTGTTGTCGAGCCGGGGCAGGCTCCGCACCTTGTTTACAACGTGAACGGCGATTTCACCGAGGTCGAGAAGCATCCTGATCGCGTGATTCCTCGCACTGATCCCGAATTGTTCAAGAAGGCTTCGGACGACGTGCTGATCGAGTCGGGTGTGCAGCCGTTGTTTCACACTCAGGTTTCGGACGTGATCGTTCGTGGTGATCGGGTTGAGTCGGTGATCGTTAGCAATAAAGACGGTCTGGTTGCTGTTCGACCGAAGATGGTTATCGATGCGACCGGCGATGCCGATGTGGCGGCGTGGGCGGGTTGCCCTTACGAGGTTGCGGAGTCGCTTCAACCGATGAGCTTGCACTTTCGAATTGGCTTTGTTGAACTCACTTTTGAGCTGCGACGGAAGTGTGCTGCAGTTCTGGAGAAGGCTCGTGCAGAGGG
>CAVOCL010000180.1:0-4915 GCA_963694185.1 Dehalococcoidia bacterium | reverse complement strand
GCTGCTGTCTTGCCTGAACCGGTAACGGCCTGAGCGACAACGTCTCGACCTTCAAGAAGCCACGGAATTGACTCTTCCTGAATTTCAGAAGGCTCGTTGTAACCCATATTCAGAATCGAATGGATGATCGTTTTTTCTAGCTCGAGTCCGCCCCACTTGTCGGTTCCCTCGAGATCGACTGCAACCTCTTGTTGTTGAATCTCGGGTTCTGGCTCTCGGTCACGACGTCGAACTGGTCGCCCACGAACCGGAGTACTAGACTTTTTAGGTTCGTCACGAACGGTTCGATTCTCATGCTTGTCGTATCGGCCTTCGTTCCGTGAACGGGTCTCACTACGAGGCTGTTCGGAAGGCGATTCTTCGCGTTGTTGTCGCATCGGACGATCATCGCGGCGGTCACGAAAATCTTCTTGCGGGCGACGATCTTCGCGACGGTTTGACCTGCTGTCCTGATTTACATCATTTCGCTGCTCGCGTCGGCGGTTATCGCGTGGCTCAGAGTCACGGCGATATTCGGCTCGCGGTTGTTCACGGCGTGAAGATTGACCGTCGCGATCGTTCGAACGATCGTCCTGTCGATCATCACGTTGATGGCGAGGTCGGGACTGGCTTGATCCGCCAGATCGAGCGCGAAATGCAGCTAGTTCTGATACTGGTTCGCTTTTAGGGGAATCGTTCGAACGTGACTCGCTGCGCTGGGGAAGGTCTGCGCCTTCTGATGAGCGGCGTTTTCGATTTTGCGATCGTTCGGATGACGAACTGCCCTGACGAGGGCCGGAATTATTCATTGAGATAGTAGATTCAGTGGAGTTTGGAGTGCGGTTGGCGGCTGTACGTTTGTTATTTCGTGAATTCGATTCAGCAGATGTTGATTCGTCGTTCTCTTTGCCGCGACCGATCAGACTTTTCAGTCGGCCTAGAGTGTCCAGTGTTCTGGTGCCCTTCTAATGGTGGGAGGTGATTTGTGAATAGGAATGTATTACTTGAATCTAGTGTACGACTTCACAGGAGGATTACGAGAGCCGGGAACTACCCATCGTTGATTCGATCAAACTCGGTTGAAGCGTAAACAGGTAGTTGCGCGGTGTTTTTAGCTAGTGTGGGTGGCATGAGTAACAGCCAAATTGAATTTTCATCCGATACGCCCGCGTTAGCCCCCGATAGGCGGAGTCAGCCGTGGATTCGGATGTATTCCGAGAACTGGATTGCGTACTCGGCAACCATAATCGGCGGGTTGATGCTGGTGATATTGGCTGCTGTTTTAACCGACAGCGTATGGGCAGTTGGTGGTTTGGCGATGGCAGCCCTGGCGATTGGAATCGCATCTCAATTAGTTCAGTCGAAACAGGTCAGCGATTCGAAACTGGCGTTGCAAGTTCTTGAAGACCGACTCTCGGGCGAGGCGAGCGCAAGCAGAATTCTTAGCGGCATAAAGGTGCTAAACGGCGGGGAATCGATGAGCCCAGACGCTCGACTTGCCGCCGCTTCACGCATGGCAACTGAGTATCCCGCAGCTGTGGTGTTCAACCTGCGTGACGCACACGGTGTGCTGGCTCCTTCGAACTGGAGCTATGAAGGACAGTTGTCCCAGATTCGAGAAGAATTCGAAGTTATCGATGGTGATTTACCCGGTGCATCTGCCGCACGTCAGGGCTCAGCAATCGTGATGTCGGTTTCAGATGTCGATTGTCTGTCGCTGCCAACATGGGCAGAACAAGCTGGATTTACGCAGGGGATCGTTGCACCCATATCACGAGGCCTCGACACTATCGGGATCGTCTATGTGCTGAACAAGTCGACATCGCTACCGACTCTAAACGAAATCGAACAGCTTGAACTGATCATCAGTTTCAGTTCAGCTGGCTCGAGTATTCGAGGAAATTCTGGTCAGGGCTCACAGCAACAGCCGTTCAGAGTTGTTGAAAAATCATCAGCAGCTCCTGCGAGAAACACAGCTACCGCTCCGATTCGAATGGCAGGGTTCGCTCTGAATCCTGAGTTCGAGCGCATGGAGATGGACGGCACACAGATTTCGCTTTCTCCAACCGAGTTCCTATTGATGCACGCCCTGGCGTCATCGCCCGAGAAGCCGGTTTCGCCGGTTGAACTGATGGATCGGTGCTGGACGAAGGAATCTCGACCCGCGGATAACGCCGTCGATGTGGCGATCTTTCGATTGCGCAAGAAGCTGAACAAAACCGCTTTAGGCAAGGGTCTTATTAAGACCGTGCGAGGCAACGGCTACATGTTCGTGCCCCCGACTGTTGATGCGGGAGTGGCTGTGGTGGCTGATTAGGGAATGGCTGGGTTCTATTCCCTTTCATGAGCCCCGATTTTCATCGGGGTAAACTTCGTCACCGAAGTCGAAGGATCTGGTGGTGGGTCGCGGGTTTGTTGGACACGGCAGGCGCCAGGCATCACGCACCCATCCCACCCGCACCGCCGAAGGTCGTTCCACAGGAGTCGGGAAATAAATTGTTGGCTGCATCAACAGGTAGAACCATCCGAAGCTCCCCTCTTAAAAAGAAAACGCCGCACCGAGGCGTTTTGGTGCAGCGTCTTCGCCTGCCGATCATGAGATCGGGTCCGCCAGAAAATACTCGAAACGCTCGGCGGTGAGCTTCAGCGACTATACGGTAGGCAACAACGTTGGGCCACGTTTACGAATCGGTGCTGCTGTGTCGAAGATCGAAAGGCTAGGAATGGCCTCTCGTTTGCCCAATCCAACGATCAAGTTCGCAACATCCATAGAATCTGAATTCTCGCCAATCCCCGCAAGAACAACCGTCACGCTGATGCGCTGGCCCAATTCGACTCGACGCTCACTCGAAACATGGACATCAGCGTCTCGACCGATCTGCCCACGTACCTCCGTAACAGCCTCAGCTACCTGACCCAGCGACAGTCCAATGCCGCCTTCAACATGAATCACCGCCGACCTGGCACGGGTAACACGAACTTCAGTGCTTCCGAACGCATCGGCAATAGCCGTACGACCGGCATGCAGTCCTTCCGACGAGCCACGAACGACCAGCGAATCGCCGGCTCCCCTTAGCGACAGCTGAACGGCAACAAATCGATCTGACGAAGCAGTAAGGGCGGTTGTGAACGCATATACGGTATCGGCAATCTGTCGGTCGGCTTCCTGAAACGCTCCATTCAGCGATCCGCTTTCGCCAGAAAGCTTTGAAAGATCGCTGTTGTTTATCGTTACGACCGCATCGGCGGTACCCATCAACCGATCGTGCGCATTGTTTGCCGACTGATTTCGGAAACGTCCCTCGAATTCGAACGGCATGTTCACCGCAGCAATCACCAGCGCCCCAACGTTTCTGCCGATTTCAGCGACCAGGGGCGATATGCCAGATCCGGTGCCACGTCCGAGTCCCGCAAGGACGATAACAACGTCGGCACCGCTTACGAATCGTTCTACATCATCTTCGACTTCTCTAAAAAGCTCTACAGCTGCCAACGGGTCGCCACCGCTGCCAAATCCGTTCCCCAGCGACAATGTGGCTGCCGTTCCGATAAGGGCGTGTGCGGCTGATCCGGTATCGATTGCCATCAGGCTCATATCGCCAGATCCCAGCAGGCTTTCTGCAACTCGACCCAGCGAGGAACATCCTGCACCACCGACGCCGACGACACGTACGTCGAGGCGTTTTGCTGAGTTCTTTTGGCTGAGCTTCATCATTGTTTGTATCCCCTTTATTCGGGATGCGCTGGCGTTGCATTGCAAGCTGCCATCCCTGACCGGATATACAAACTAGCACGCCTGTTCTAATAATTGAAAGGGGTTTAGAACATTTATTCCGAACAAGTGTGCTAATTCACTCGTTTACAGGTAAGTGCCAGTTGGGTTATGAGTTCTGCGGTCTGTAGGCGATGATTTATTCCTTATGAGATCCCGAGAAACAGATGTCTACTTCAATCGAAATTCCAGATAAATCGTCCGTATTCGACAACTTCAAGAATGGCAACGAAACCGCACTTACCTACTCGCTGAAGTGGGCTGCATGGAAGTGGCTGTGGGAGGTTGCCGAATGTCGACTGGTTGGGTTCGAAGTGAGACTTGAAGGCCCGTTCGGGCGGATAGCCGATGTTGTTGGGCTTGGGCCAGAGAATCGTGTTTTCTTGATTGAGGTGAAGTCGAGTAGATCGGATTTACGACGGGATGACAACAACGATGTAACGCAGAAGAAACTGAGGCAGAAGGCTAAGTCGCTCGACGAGGCAGCAGAACTGACTCACTCTATTCTGGCCGAGGCACGAGCGGCACGAGCAGGTGCTGGCACTTCCAAGAATGCCCGAGCAGTTGCGATGGCTCGGTCGGACGTTCAAACCATTTCAAAAAAGTCGGAATCGACGAAGAAGCGAATCGAGACGCTCTCGACCAAGTTCCACGATCCCGCTTACCTTCGATGTGCCGACTACCACTACATCATGACGCCACATCGGTTGATTCGCACGACCGAAATTCCCGATCAATGGGGACTGCTGAACGAGCGCGCCGAAACGGTTGTTGAGGCGCCGCTAAAGCAGGTGAAGCGGGTGACTCAACATGTATTGCGGGCAATCGGACGTGCCAACACACGCGATCTTATGAAGGCGTGTGAGGTCGATGTGCAGCGGGTGCCAGGGTGAATCGCTGCAAAGGGGGCAGAAAGATACTGAAATAAATTCAGCATGACAGTGGGTGGCGTAGCAGCTGCCTACAACTTCTACGCCCGTCATCCTGAACTTGATTCAGGACCTCGGGCAGCGGTCAGAATATACGGCATAGCAGTACCGTATATCTTGACGAATTGACCTAGAGCATCTTCCGCAGGCGTTCTATTGCTTCCGCCAGGTTCTCCCGAGAGTTAGCAAACGAAACCCGAATGTAGCCATCGCCGAACTCACCAAACGCGGTTCC
>CAVOCL010000179.1:0-4933 GCA_963694185.1 Dehalococcoidia bacterium | reverse complement strand
TATATGTAGCTGGATTTGGAGCGTTTTTCATCGGACTCGCCGGGGCGTTATTTGGAACATCCGTCGGCACGCTAATGCAGGCCAACGTCGATGAATCGATGCGCGGCCGAGTGAGCAGCGTTTTTTTTATGACCGTTCAGCTATACGCCGTGGGTCTTGTGATGGGCGGTTTCCTCACAGCATGGTTCGGCCCCGGCCCGACGCTCCTCGTGTTCGGTGTTCTCGTAGGAACAATGGCAATCATAGTTTTCTCGAAATCACCCGAACTACGCAACGCCAGCTAGGTGAGACAACCGCTGGGCCAGTTAGTGCGAATGAGCAATTCGAGTGGAATTTGCCCACAAGTGAGCCTAGAATTCTGGCCGATACCCGTGTGATGCGCTTTCGACGGTCACGCTCCCAACTATTAAAAAGAAACTCCCCGCCGCCAATATGAAAATCGAAAAAATAGAAGTCACCACCTTCAAGTCGACCTCAAAGAAGGTCAACGACACCGACGGCCACACCCATCCCGGTCCCGAGCACGACACCACGGAAGCGATGCTCACGATCACCGATGACGAGGGCAACTCTGGCTATTCGTTCGGTTCCCCCGAAGGACTCCGCCCTTACGTTCTTGAAAACTTCATCAAGAAAGTCTTCATGGGCGAAGATCCACTACAGCGTGAAAAGCTCTGGATCGATCTGGCCAAATGGCAGCGTGGCTCCGGAGCCAACCTCACAGATCGCACGATGGCAGTTGCCGAAATGGCACTCTGGGACCTCGCGGGAAGAGCATCAAACACTCCCGTTTGGAAAATGCTCGGTGGCTACCGTGACAAAGTTCTGGCGTACGGATCAACGATGTGCGGCGACGAAATGGAAGGCGGACTCGCCACTCCCGAGGACTACGCCAACTTCGCCGAATGGATGGTCAACCGAGGCTACAAAGCAATCAAGCTTCACACGTGGATGCCCCCAGTAACGTGGGCACCAAGCGTCGAAATGGATATCAAGGCATGCGCCGCGGTTCGAGAAGCAGTTGGCCCCGACTTCCCGCTGATGCTCGATGCGAACCACTGGTACTCCCGCATGGATGCACTCAAGCTCGGTAAAGGCATTCAGGACCTCGGCTACACGTGGTACGAAGAGCCGATGGACGAACACTCCACCGAGTCGTACCGCTGGCTCGCCGATCAACTTGAAATCCCGATCATCGGCCCCGAGTACGCCTACGGTAAACACCACACCCGTGCTGAATGGATCGCCACCAAGGCCTGCGACATCACTCGAGTTGGCGTTGCCGACGTCGGTGGCATTGGGCCAAGCATGAAGTGTGCTCATCTGGCTGAATCGTTCAACATGGATTGCGAAATTCATGGCGGAGGCGCAGGAAACCTCGCTGTTATCGGTGGAATCATGAACACCACCTGGTACGAGCGTGGATTGCTTCACCCGTTCATCGATCACGATGAGACGCCGAACCATCTGAACAGCTCCGTGGACCCGATGGATAAAGACGGTTATATCTACATGCCAACCCTGCCGGGACTGGGCGAAGATATCAATTTTGACTACATCGCCGAACGTCAGGTTTCAACACACTAATTAGAGAACAAACAGGCGAGCATCACGACATATCTACGCGTAAATGCGTAATTGGGTCTTGTTGCTCGCCCAATCGTTCGTATAATTGGCGACTGGCTGGATTATCTGGCCGAATTTGAAGTGCAGTTACTTATTTTGAGCTGACACGCCCGCGCTATCTGCAATTTGCCCAAAAGCAATCAGCAGAGGTTGCGGGCGTGTTTCATATTTAGGAGAAAAAATCATGACGCAACAGACCTGGGCATTCCTCGGCGGGAAGCAAGTTCCTGATGAGGATGCGAAGGTAGGCGTCAAGACTCACGCTCTCCACTACGGCACGGCAGTGTTCGAAGGCATTCGTGGCAACTGGAACGAACACCTCGGAAAAGTTTCGATCTTCCGTCTGAAGGAACACTACGAACGACTGCTTCGTGGCTGTGCAATTCTTCGAATCAATCTCCCGTACTCCGTTGATGATCTATGTAAGATCACAACCGATCTTCTTGAGAAGAACGGCTTCGCCGAAGATGTATACATCCGACCTCTTGCCTTCAAGGGGCAAGAATTGGTCGCGAACCTCAACCTGAACACTCTCGATGATGAGTTCATGCTCGTGATTATTCCGTTCGGCTCATACATCGATAACAGCCGACCACTACGGTGCCAGACATCATCATGGCGACGACCTATGGACTCCTCGATGCCGACCGGCGTCAAGATTTCAGGTCTGTACACCACGAGCATCCTTGCGAAGACCGAAGCATTGGCAGCAGGCTTCGACGAGGCCATTCTGCTCAACCAGGACGGATCGGTTTCTGAAGGATCGGGCGAAAACCTATTCATGATCCGCGACGGCGTCATAAGCACTCCCGGCGAAACCGACAACTGCCTTCTGGGCATCACCCGCGACTCGGTCATTCAACTAGCCAAAGAACAACTGGGCTTGGACGTCGTTCAGCGTCACATTCACCGCTCCGAGCTATATCTCGCCGACGAAGTGTTCCTAACAGGCACCGCAGCTCACCTCACCGCTGTTGGGGAGTTAGATAATCGCGCAATCGGCACTGGCGAAACTGGACCGATCACCAAGAAGCTTCAAGATCTGTACTTCTCAACTGTTGTTGGGGACAACGATAATTACGCCGATTGGTGCACGATGGTTACGCCGTCCGGCGGATAGTCGCTTCTAGCGGAACCACCAAACCTCAGTAGATTCAAGTAAGGACCGGCCAAGTGAATACCGACCCAAATGCGGTACGGGATTTGTTCGCGAGTCATTACTTCATATTTGCTTTTCTCGCGAGTCTCGGCACGCTGCAAATTGCTGTGTCGAACTCGGGGATTCGGGGACTCTGGCTTACTCCTCATCGCGGAATGACTCGCTGGCTCGGAGTCGCACTGATCATCACGGGCATCGTAATTTTCTTTTTGCAGCCAATGTGGGTCGAAGGTCCATGGGCGGCGGGAAGCGTCGAGGCTGATTCGATTACTCGTGAGATTGGCACCGCCAGCTGGAGCGAGTTAGCTGGTGCCCGAAACGTGAACGACATTCACGGCGGGCTCGATGGCAACAAACAGGCAAAGTGGTTTCCGTTGGCGGCGATTCTTGCTTTTGCAGTTTCAGCACTGATCGGCACCGTGAACGTAAAAACTCTCAGAAACCTTGAATTATCAAGCCCTAGCGATTCGCCAACTGCCGCGGCAACCCCGGCAACCGACGATGGTCTCGCAGGTCTCACTAACCGGCCTTACTTGGCGAATCTGCCTATTTCATTCAGGAATTTCAAAGCAGATATCCCAAAGGTGTGGCGCACCGGGCTCGATTCCGCTGATCGATGGAGCCTGTTCAAAATGATCTTCGGCAGGAATTCAAATTGAACACCCTCGACACAAATCTGGTTATCTGGCTCAATGGTTTATCAGGGAACATAAAATTCTTTGACGATCTGATGCGCATAATCGCCAGCGACTACCTCATGCCGCTGGTCTTCTCGCTTGCCATGCTCGGCCTGTGGTTTTTAGGCAAAACACCAACCCAGCGTGTGAGATACCAGATTCAAATGCTGATAGGAATCAGCGCTTTGGCGTTATCGAACGTAGTTGTCTGGCTAATCAATATCAACTGGGACCGCCCACGCCCGTTCGTCGATCATGGTGACGAACTCAATCTGCTGTTCTACCCGCCAACTGACCCATCGTTCCCGGCAAACCCGGTAGCCGTCGGTTTCGCGGTTGCAATGGCCGCGTGGGTGGTGAATCGAAAGTTCGGATGGTGGATGTTCGCAGTTGCAACGCTGTTCGGCCTCTCACGCCTGTACGCGGGCGTCTTCTACCCAACCGACATCATTGGTGGGGCAGTGGTTGGCATCGCCGTCTACGGATTCACCAGCTACTTCCGCAGGTTCCTCGAACCGGTAGTCACATCGTTCGTGCGACTTATGCGCGGTTTAAGCGCCGCCTAAATCGCCTGAACCTTCGTCTCCATCGGAACCGGAAGCGATCTGAAATCGGATTTCTGAGCCTTATCCTCGGTACCCGAACCCAATCTCGCCTGCTGCGAGGCTTTGCAATTCGCTCTCGCTGAGGTGAACGACCCTCAAGAATCATGTCGGGGTTAGTCTCGAACAAATCAATCGCTCCGCGCTCGCCAACCAGTTCGCTTACGATGTCGAACGCATTGCTTAACACCGGAGATCGAGTCGATGTTGCCGAATGCATTTCAGAAGCCACTACATGGGCGATTCCTCGACGAATAAACTGCTCGGCAGCACGGAGCGCCCCTGTGCCGTTCTGTCCAGTCAGGCTCTCGGCGGCTATCTGAACAATTACTCCCTGATCAACCAGATGTCGCAATCGTTTTAGATTCCGCTGGAACTCTACGTTCCGTTCAGGATGCGCAAGAACCGGCACCAGCCGCTGCGTCAGCAATCGCCCAATAACGTCTTCCACATAAGACGGCAGCCGGTTGAACGGAGGCTCCACAAGAAGGAACCGCGTGCGGTTAAGGGTTATCGCATTTTCTGAGTCGACCAGATCCGGCAGCGAATTATCGAGCCGGTACGTCATTCCAATAAATATTCGAACCGACGGCGCATTCCTGCGGGCGGAATCACTACGCAACGCCGCGTTCAGAGTGTCGGCCAATTCTCGAATGATTCTTGGCGAATGATGCTCCAACCCCATGTCACGGTAGTGAGGAGTTGCAATTATCACGTCTGTTCCATCACGCGCCGCCATGCGAGCCATGGCCAGGCTCTCTTCCACCGTAACCGGACCATCGTCCAGTCCGGGCAGTATGTGTGTGTGAATGTCGACTCGTGGCAACTAAATAATCGTCTTTTTTACTAAATGAACTCTGTTCGTATTT
>CAVOCL010000178.1:0-4937 GCA_963694185.1 Dehalococcoidia bacterium | reverse complement strand
GACCCCGAGCATCATCGGCTAATGGCACAACCTACTCCTCAAGAAAACGTGGCAATGCCACCCACTTACACCGAGTAGCCAACTGAGCCGTCATCCCTCATCGGGATGACCTGCAAATTGCGTGGATCATACGGCTGCGACTTGAAAGCCTCAACCTCAAGATCAATCCCAATTCCCGGTGCATCAGGAACCGAAATATACCCACCCTCACGCTTCCACGACGAGTTGAACATAGCGTTGAACGGCTGCTCATCTTCCCTCGACCATTCCTGCGTTAAAAAGTTAGGAATCGAAGCATCGATGTTGCAAGCTGCGGCCGTCAAAACAGGCCCCAGGAAGTTGTGCGTAACCAACGCCGAGTGATACGACTCAGCAATAGCAGCAATCTTCTTCACCGAAGTAAATCCGCCCGCCAAACCAAGATCGGGCCGAGCGTACTGGCTACCCCCAGCCTCGAACATCTCCCTGAACTCCCAGATCGAATGCATCCGTTCGCCGTTCGCAACCGGCAGCGTAGTTCGCCGAGCAACCTCGGCCTGCGACGTGATCGAATCAATCTGCACAGGATCTTCGAAGAACATCGGCTGGAACTCAACCAACTGCTCGGCCAAAGCAATCGCCACCATCGGCGTCAGCTTCCTGTGTATCTCCAAAATAATGTCGACATCCAGACCCGCACCCTCGCGCATCGCCGCAACGTTCTCACGCGTATCGTGAATCAACCGTGGCAATGTCATCGACTGAAAACCATCGGGAAGCGGGTCGGTCTTGATCGCAGTAAATCCCTCTTCAGCTGCCTCACGGGCATTCACCAGCAACCCTTCGGCATTCGTATCCTGATCGGCAGCATCGGGTCGTTTTCCACCCATCAGCAGATGCAATCGAATCTTGTTGCGAACCTTGCCGCCAAGCAGCTGCCACACCGGAGCTTCCAGCGCCTTGCCCTTGATGTCCCACAGTGCAATGTCGACAGCGCTCACGGCACCCGAAACAACCGAACCCCTGAACGGACCCATTCGGTACATGTACTGCCAGTGATGCTCGATATCGAGCGGATCTTTGCCAACAAGATAATCAGCAAACTTCTTCACAACGGCGTCGGTAGCTTCCAAATAACCCCAGCACGCCGACTGCCCAACACCAACAATCCCGTTGTCAGTGAAAATCCTGACGATCTGGCTGTTTCCGGCAAGTATCGATTCAACTCGTTCAATTTTCATGTTTCAGGGCTCTCTAAATACTGTTGGTGTCCTCAGAAGGTGTAACGGCGAAGATGATACCCACTATTTGGCAAGAGTCTCGGTAATTAAGGCGATTACAGACTCCATATCGGTGACACGGGGGTGCTTTTGATAGCCATGATGACCGTTGTAGCGATCAATCAGCACAGGTCGCATCCCAGCGTTCTCCGCTCCGAAAATATCCGACTCCAGTTGATCGCCAACAACCATCGCCTCGCCAGCTTCCACACCTGCCTTCACAAGTGCAGCCTCGAATATCCGTCGATCCGGCTTTTCAACCCCGGTCTCGCCCGAAGTAACGGCGAAATCTACGTGACCCGTCAGCCCCATATCTTCAAGCAACCGCTCGCTACCAGCGTTCATATTCGAAATCACCCCAACCGTTAAGCCGGTTGCGCGAATTTGAGCAAGCCCGTCGATCACGTCAGGAAACAGCGCGATTCGATACTCCTGTGTGCGAACTTCAGCCCATATTTCGCCCGCCAGCGCCAAATCCAGCTCGTGACCTGCCCCTTGAAGCACCAACTGTTCGAATCTAGCGAAAAACGCCCACTGTTCATTGGCATTCATTGTTCGTACAGGCTTAGAAGCGTTCTGCGAAGTCATGAACTCGTCGGCCAAGTGATACCCCGCATCGATGCCCTCTTTGGTTACATCGAGCCCGAACTTCCCTGCAGCTTGCGACTGAATGTACTCACGAGGCGGATCAAACCCCGCCAGAGTCCCATACATGTCGAATAACACTGCTCGTAATTTTAAATCAGCCATTGGCTGTCATTTCAGGGCTCCTATTGGTTGAACCGCCAGCGCTGCCACACCCACCCAACTTGCTCCAGCAGATTTCAAAACTGAAGCGCACACCTTCACGGTGCTGCCGGTTGTGAACACATCATCAACAAGAAGAATTCGCTTATCAACAACCGCATCAATCGAACTCGACTTCACCGCAAACGCACCCGACATCGCCCGTTCCCGTGCCACTGCAGTGGGCTGTTCCGATTGCGTAATTCGCTCACCAGTGCGAACCAAAGCATCATCGTTGAAATCGATATACATGCGATCCGCAAGCCTTCGCCCCAGCACCGCCGACTGGTTGAATCCTCTCGATCGCAAACGAGATTTGTGAAGCGGTACCGGCACAATTAATTCAGCATCACTTCGACTAAAAGCCTCTATATCGAACATAGCGCCAAGAACATTCCCGAGCGATCGCACATCATCGAATTTAAGCGCTTTGATAGCAGAACCAACCGGGCTCTCATATAAAAATGAGCCATAAAGTCGGTCGATAGGCGACTTCTCTTCCCTGCAACGTACGCATGTACCAGCCTTAGCTAGCGGCTCGGCACACTTTCTACACACGTTTTGCAGCAGCGGGGTCGACTCCGCAATACAGATGTGGCAAAGTAGCGAGCCCTCCCTTGAGCAGTGGACACAACTGGGCGGGAAGACTAGATTGATCGCATTGGATGTGAATTCTCGCAGGGCAGTAATCAATTGAGGCATTTCTAACAAATATCACGACTAAATCGGTTCACAAACGCTGAACCGGCAATAGAATAGCGAAGTACCGGGCTGGTGCTCGGTTAATGAACATATTCTGGGTTCTAATTGGGGGATTATTTGGAACTTACAATCACCGCCAACAACACGACTCTGACCGATGCAATAAAAAAGTACGCTGAAAAACGGCTTAGCATCCTCGATCGGAGGTTCCGTGACCCGGTGCCCGTATATCTGCAAATACGTAAAGAGCAGACCAAGAAGGAAGATGAACGATTCATCGCTGAAGTGACGATTAGGCTGAATCGTGGAGTCATCCGAGGTGAAATGCGCGGCGGCACGCCGTACACCGCTATCGATCACGTTTCCGATACCGTCACTCGACAGATCAGCCGATACAAGAATCGTTATTCCGATAAGACCCGACGTGATGTCGAGGGCGGACTCGGAATGGCAATCGCCGAGCAGCTTGCGCAGACGTCGGAAGCCGATGCTGAAGAGGCCGGTATCACTACCCTCGAACACGGGCAACTCGTTCGAACCAAGCGTCACTCGGTCGAACCAGAAACGGTTGAAGACGCCGCTGCTCAGATGGAACTACTCGGCCACAACTTCTACATTTTCCGAAACAAGGAAACCAAAGAAATCAACGTCGTCTACCGCAGGCACGATGAAGACTACGGCCTGATCGTCCCAGAAGACGCCGAAGTAACCAGCTAACAAACGTTAGCCACCATGCAACCCCCTCTCGAAAACGAGAGGGCTGGGGTGGGAGTCCCCTGTCATTGCGAGGCGCCCGACAGGGCAACATGGCAATCACGTTGCAGATCAAACAAGCGTTGAGCCTGATGACGAACCAAGGATGTCAGCTCGTATAACGCTGCGGGCTAAGATCAGTACAGTAATCGAATGAACGTGATTGCCACGTCGCTCGTCCCTCACTCCTCGCAATGACAGACGAACGCCACGCCAACCCCACCACTACTCCACCGCCACGTACTCGTAAATCACCACCGGCGTGTCAAACCCGTCATCCGTCATCGCAGCAGTCGGGTACACCTGCACAAACCCATCGCTCTCCATATCAACAAACTTCGCCAGCGCATCCTCCAGGTACTTCGCACGCTCCATCTCGCCAATGTAAACGTATTTCACGTTGTACCTGTCGAGAATCGCCCTGGCTGCAAACATTGACGATGTGTTGAAGAAACTATCAACCTCCGCCCGTCGTTCGCTAACAGTTCGTGCGTAGCCAACCCGCTGCTGACGCTGATGCCAATCCCAGCCGATAACCGCAGGCAATCCCGTGTAGATCGACACCCGGTTGCCCCATCTGTACTGATCGCTAAGACCCTCAATAATTACCGGCGATCCCTCGATGTTTTCCTGCATCCACTCGATAGCGTCTAAGTCGTACTTCAGCGTTAGCGGACCCTCGTGATCGTTATAGACAACCGTCTCCATGTACGCCATACCGTCCAGCCCAAGACCGCTGTATTCGAACCGTTCAGCGTTGCGATCGCGGGTGCCAAGAACCGGATAAATCATTACGCCAACCACAAGAACCGACAGCGCTCCCATCCAAACGCCACGGGGAGCCCGCAATTTACTCAGCGAAAACTTGCCAGCATCTGCGAGGAACCACAGGAAGTAGGCCGCAGCCATCGCAAGCAGTATCCACGCCTGCAGATAGAACTTGAACACCGTGTTCATCCGGCCAATATCGTCCTTGACCGTGAACCGCTCGACCCCCGCAGCCAACGCCATCGCCATCACAACCATTCCGATGGCGACCCATGCGTATCGAGAGCCCGATACACCGGCTCGATAAGCAACCGTTCCAGTGGCCAACATAAGTGCGCCAATAATCACCGTGAATGAAATCGTGGCGAATCCTGAAGCACTCAATGCGGCAGTGACAGCAGCGACCAGTACAAACACGATATGCCATCGCCACGCACCCAGTCCCGATCCCCCG
This sequence comes from Dehalococcoidia bacterium, assembly GCA_963694185.1. Classification (GTDB taxonomy): domain Bacteria; phylum Chloroflexota; class Dehalococcoidia; order Lucifugimonadales; family Lucifugimonadaceae; genus Lucifugimonas. The sequence goes on along the minus strand of CAVOCL010000178.1, from coordinate 215 downwards.
GCCGGTGCATTGCTGATGATTTCGAGTGCGTCCGAAAGCCGCTCTCTCCACATAAACACCAGCCAGCTAATAACCGCCAGCAGGAAGATCGAGTGGATCACGATGTAGCGCCACAAATCCGTCGCGAATTCGTTTTTTACAACGCCGTTATTAAACAGTTCGAAGTTGGCGTGGAACGGCAGATAAACAAGATGACCCACGACCGCCACAAGCAA